>JACRMO010000283.1 GCA_016214925.1 Gammaproteobacteria bacterium | reverse complement strand
GGGTAGCAACACCGCTACGTAGCCATCGACGAAGGCACGTAAGGCACGGCCGATCAGCAGCGGAAACGCAGCGCGATCCACGCCCTCGGGTAATAGCAGTCGTATCATCCCAGGCCCAAGAAATCGTTTATAGGGTATCGGCGCACCAAGCGTATAGCGCGTCGTAGATCACCATACCATGGGCCAACATTTCATGGTCATCGACAAAACTCAGCGACAGTCCCTTCGAGATAGCCAACAGACCAGCCGCTTCCTTCGCCAACTGCGGCGCAGCGCAATCGGCGGCACGCACGATCAGCGCGAGCTTGTTCAAGGCGGCATCCTTGAGTTCGTATTTGGCAATAAAGGCGTCGAAGCTGCATTGGTCGCCGTGATGTCCCAATTCCACACCGGGCACGTCGTAGGGTAGGGCGCCGGTTTCGGCAGCGACCCGCATCACATCGCTGGCCGGCACATAGAGAAACTCCGGCACATCATCGATGAAGCGTGTGACTAACCAGGGGCAGGCAATACGATCGATCTTGGGCCGCTCGCGGGTAACCCATTTCATTTCGCAACGACTCCACCGCCGGCCGCTTTCCAGCCTTCGATGCCGCCCTCGATGAAGCGGGCCTTGAAACCCTTGGCGTGCAGCGCATCCACCACGCTGTTGGATACCGAGCCACCGCGCACGCAGTAGAGCACGATGTCCCGATCCTTCGGTAACGCGTCGGCCCACTCGGCCAATTTTTCCGGGTCTTTCCATTGCGCACCCGCCAGTTCCTCAGTCGAGGTACTGAGATCACTGGCGCGACGCACGTCGAGAATCAGCTTGTCGGCGATTTCGGATTTCAGCGTTTCGGGTTTGATGGTGCGATCCATGTTCAGGCTCCAAGTGTGAAGGTGTAGATCAGGCCAATCAGCGCGCAGGCGCCGATGACCTTCATGATGTCGATTTTGTACTTCCAGAGTGCCACAAAGCTGAGTATGGCGACGATCACCGGAAGCCACTCAAAGTTGCCGGCGAACGGCGCCGCGGCGGTGCCCTGCGGCCAGAAGGTGTGCCAGGCGAAGAACACGGCGAGATTGACGATCACGCCGACCACGGCAGCGGTGATGCCGGTCAGCGGCGCGGTGAATTTCAACTCACCGCGCGTCGCTTCCACCAGCGGCCCGCCGGCAAGGATGAACAGGAAGGAAGGCAGAAAGGTGAAGAAGGTCGCGACACCGGCACCGGCCACGCCGGCCAGAATAGGATTCGCGTAAACGGTCTTGGCGACGCCGCCCATATAACCCACCCAGGTCACAATCATAATGAGCGGTCCTGGTGTCGTCTCACCCAACGCCAGACCATCCATCATCTGCGCGCCGGTTAACCAACCGAAATGTTCCACCGCGCCCTGATACACATAGGGCAATACGGCATACGCGCCGCCAATGGTGAGAAACGCAGCCTTGGTGAAGAACATCCCCATGTCGGCCAGCGTCGGTGTACCGAGAATCGCATACATGGCCACGGCCCAGATCAGCACGAAGGCAATGAGCTTCGCCGCCAATTTGCCCCAGGAGAAGCGCGCATGCGCGGGTGTGGGTGTATCGTCATCGATGAGTGCCGGCCCGAATTGTTTGTGGCTCGCACCATGACCGCCACCACTCTTGAACTTGCTGGGTGCGAGTTTTCCGCCGATCGCGCCGAGGATGCCGGCCGCCAGCACGATCCAGGGGAAGCCGATCTCGAACTTGAAGATGCCGATGAAGGCGAGCGCGGCGATGCCCCAGAGTATTTTATTTTTCAGGGCACGCGAACCGATGCGCCACGCTGCAAACAGCACGACCGCAACGACAGCCGGTCTGATGCCATAGAAAATTCCCTGCACGAGCGGCACATCGCCGTAGGCCAGATACACCGCTGCCAAGGCGGACAACAGTACAAACGCCGGCAGGAAGAACAATACGCCGGCCACGACCGCGCCGCGAATGCCGTGCAACAGCCAACTGATGTAGATCGCGAGCTGGATGGCTTCCGGCCCTGGGAGCAACATGCAGTAATTTAGTCCGTGTAGAAAGCGATGTTCGGAAATCCAGCGGCGTTTCTCCACCAGTTCCTGGTGCATCATGGCGATCTGCCCGGCGGGACCGCCAAAGCTGATGAAACCGAGCTTCAGCCAATAGACAAAGGCCTCCATCAAGGAAGGATGCGCCGGACGTTGTTGTGGTTCGTTCATGATGTGGTTGTTTCCTCTTGAAAGGCCCGATAGAAGTCATCCAACAAACGTCCTGCCTCAACCAACAGGATGTTATCGTCATCAATACGGGCGCGCATGCCGCGCAACAAACTTTCCAAACCGGCAGCCTCCGGCACTGGCAACCCGCCGACATCCAGGGAATGCACGATGCGGGCAATGCGCTGGAGTGCAACGTCGCGCTCCAGACTGAAGCTCATCATCAGTGTCTCGAACGTGACCCATACACCCGCGGGCGTCTCGATGTGGGTAAAAGATGCTCCGTCGAAATCGAAGCCGAGCGCATCGGCGGGGCATGCGGCCGGATTGTCCAGCCACATAAAACGCGCCTCTCGGTCGATAAATCGTTGTATCAACCAAGCCGAAGCCACACGGTCGACCCACAACCGTTTGCGGGTGGCCCAAAGCCGACCTTGGAATTGCGTAGGATCACGTCGTGCCAGCGTACCCACAGTCACGCCCGGTTCATCCGGACTGCTGCGAATCTGAATGCGCCGCTCCAATTCGTCGCGCAGGGATTCCACTTGGCGTCGCGCCTCGCCAGGGAAGAAATCGATCTCGCGCAACGCCTCGAATGCCTTGCGCAGTTTGCGCGCCTGCCGCAACGCCTCCGACGCGGCAAGCGCATCGAGCCCATTCACACAAGCCGTGATCTCGTCCGAGAGTTTGGTGTACTCCGGGGTGCGGTCGAACAAAGTAGCGAAGGGATAGGATAGGATCTGCGCCAGTTCCAATAGATAAGCTGTGCCGCCAGAACCTTCGACATCAAGGGCCACCGCATTGAGTATTTCCCGGCGCTCAGAACCCGTCGGCAGCAGATAGACACCGTCCCTCAGAACAGCTGCCCCCGATGCCTTCAGGGCACGCCAAGCCCGCATGCGGGTAGAGGTGTTCTCGGTCGGTAGCGACAGAATCAGCAGCAGCCATTCATTCATTTGAAGAGATTACTACATTATTGTTGAGTACGTAACATACATCTTTAGCCAAAAGCTCCTGCTTGGCAGCCTCGTCTTGTACCCGTACCCTTAGCCCGCCATGACCACGCCAGCCCCGATCATGCTTGTCGATTCCCACTGCCATCTGGATCGGCTCGCCTTCGACCAGATCGAAGGAGGGCTGGCTGGCGCACTGGCGCAGGCCCAAGCGGCGGGGGTGGGGCATTTCCTGTGCGTGGCCATCAATCTCGAAGCCTATCCGGCCATGCGCGCCCTGGTGGAACCGTACCCCGAGGTCTCCGTCTCGGTCGGCGTTCACCCCACGGACGGCCACGGCGATCTGCCCGAACTGGATGTACTAACCCAGCTCGGCCAAGATCCGCGCGTCGTCGCCATCGGCGAAACCGGCCTGGATTACTATTACGGAGCCGAGCACCGAGACTACCAGCAGGCGCTGTTCCGGCTGCATGTGCAGGCCGCGCGCGCCGTAAACAAGCCACTGATCGTGCACACCCGCGACGCCCGCGCCGATACGATTGCCGTCCTGCGCGAGGAAGGCGCCGAAGCCGTCGGTGGGGTGATGCACTGTTTCACCGAGGATTGGGACACCGCCCGCCAAGCCCTGGAGCTGGGCTTCTATATCTCGTTCTCGGGGATCGTCACCTTCCGCAATGCCGAGGCGCTGCGCGAGGTCGCCCGGCAAGTGCCGGCCGACCGCATCCTGGTGGAAACAGACTCGCCGTACCTCGCACCCGTGCCCAAGCGTGGCCGCAGCAACCAGCCGGCCTATGTCCGTTATGTCGCGGAATTCCTGGCCGAAGTCCGTGGCGAGAGCTTCGCGGACCTGGCCCGCAACACCACCGAAAACTACTTCCGCTTGTTCGGGCGACATTGACCGCTGACCGGCTCAGTAAAGTCGGCGCCCATACGGTCGCTAAACTCCTAGCCGCAGCCTACACATAACACGCGGCGTCATTCTCACTACCCTTTCACGGAAGCAGCACTCAGGACGATCGCGCTTCATGCGCGACAGTATATTTTATTGTTTTGACCCAGACAGCGAATACGACAAGGCAGCCCGCATGGACAGACGTAATCACCCACGTGCCGAGATTTCCGTTCACCTGCGCATCGAAGCACCCGGCCTCAACGCCCAGGGCATCGCGCGCGACATCAGCACGCGGGGCATCTTCGTTGAGTTCGACCAGAAGCGGACCGGCGATGACATCCATGACGTGCGTCTGTATTTCGCGATCGACACCGGCCTGCAAGTGCTGTCGCGCCAGATCGGCGGCAAAGTGGTGCGCAACGAAGGGGATGGGCTGGCGATACGTTTCGCGGAACACGATATTCTGGGCCGCGCCGTGGTCCATGAACTGATGTACTACTTGCAACTCAGCCGCGGCGAGTCACTTGCGGCCGGCGGCTGCACGCACGATCACACGCAATGGCCCGAGCGGGAATACGCGGCGTAGACCACCGGCTCAATGCCCGGCATAGAGCCGTTCAACTTCACTCATGCAATGCTCGAGGATACGCGTGCGGCGTAATTTAAGCGTCGGCGTGATCAGCCCGGCATCGATCGTCCAGGGTTCCAGACAGCAGGCAACCTGATGGATCTGGGCATAGCCCGGGAAATCCTGAATC
>JACRMO010000279.1 GCA_016214925.1 Gammaproteobacteria bacterium | reverse complement strand
AGGCGCTTGCGCCGAGAGACTGCCCTGGTGCATTGGCCGCGAACGTGTTCCGCGTATGGCGAGTGTGTTCGCGGCCAAAGGCCGCTCCTACAAAAAACGCCGGCCGATGCTGTAACTCAGGTGTTCGTCGTGTCCGCGCGGGCGACACTGCGTTAGCGCAGGCGGGGAAACCGGGCACGTGGCGCCGGGGACGCATCCGCCGGCAATACCAAGGGCGCGAATTCGTGCAGCGCGCGCTGATAAACCTTGCGCTTGAAAGCCACCACTTCTCCGAGCGGGTGCCAGTAGTTGACCCAACGCCAACAGTCGAATTCGGGATGATCGCAATTGTTCAGGCAAACGGCGCGTTCATCGCCGACCAAACGCAGCAGGAACCACACCTGCTTCTGGCCGATGCACACCGGCCGGGTGTTGCGGCGTACATACCGGTCCGGCAGCCGGTAGCGCAGCCAACCGCGGGTATGCGCGAGGATCTGTACATCCCCGGACGCCAGACCGATTTCCTCGCCCAGCTCGCGGAACAACGCCTCTTCGGGTGTCTCGTCGCTGCGGATACCGCCCTGCGGGAACTGCCAGGCATCCTGACCGATACGACGCGCCCACAGCAGATCACCATCCTGATTACTCAGGATGATCCCCACATTTGGACGATAGCCATCCGAATCAATCACTTGAATACCTGTTATATGCGTTTAGTGCGTAAGCCGATTCTCGCACAAGAGCGCATGTTCCGGCAAACACTGACATGCACAGACTGTTACGTTTACCTGCCGGACGCCGCCCACTATCCTTGGCGCCTTCCAACTGACTGCGGAGCAACCGAAGTGGCCTTGGCCCTGTTCGATCTCGACAATACCCTGCTCGGGGGTGACAGCGATTATCTGTGGGGCCGGTTTCTGGTCGAACAAGGCATCGTCGACAGTGACAGCTACGAACGCGAAAACCAGCGTTTCTACGATCAATACAAAGCCGGCACCCTGGACATCCAGGCCTTCCTCGCCTTCTCGCTGCGCCCGCTGGCCGAACACCCGCCGGCTAAGTTGCACGCCTGGCGCGAGGAATTCCTCGCCCGATTGATCGACCCGATCGTGTTACCGGACGCCCGCGCCTTGGTGGAAAAACACCGCGCCCAAGGCGACACGCCCGTCATCATCACCGCGACCAACCGCTTCGTCACCGCGCCCATCGCCGCGCGCTTCGGCATCGAACACCTGATCGCCACCGAGGTCGAGATGGCCGGCGAACGTTACACCGGCCGCAGCACCGGCATCCCCTGTTTTCAGAGCGGCAAGGTGCAACGCCTGCAACACTGGCTGAACGAGCAGCAGGCCGATCTCAACGGCAGTTGGTTCTACAGCGATTCGCACAACGATCTGCCGCTGCTGGAACAAGTCACGCATCCCGTCGCCGTCGATCCCGACGACACGCTCGCGCATCACGCCCGCGCGCGTGGCTGGCCGCTCATCAGCCTGCGGCAGGGCTGGATCGGCCCCGCAATTTAATGACGCTGCGACCCGCACCGCTGTTCGGCCTGTTACTGCTGGCATGTTTGGGCGCATTGATGGGCGCGTTGCTAATCGGCAGTGTCTCGCTGCCGAGCGCCGATGTCTTCGCGGCACTGATCGGCAGCAACAACGAACCACAACACAGCATCGTCTGGGATTTGCGTCTGCCGCGCGCGCTCGGCGCGTTCACTGTCGGCGGGCTGTTGGCGCTGAGCGGCGCGTTGTTGCAAGTCTTGCTGCGCAATCCGCTCGCCGATCCCTACGTGCTCGGCACCTCTGGCGGCGCGGCGGTCGGCGCCTTGCTTGCGATGTTGATGGGATTAACGGGTGCGTGGTTGAACGGCAGCGCCTTCGTCGGCGCGGTGTTCGCCACACTGCTGGTGTTTGGGCTCGCGCGCCGCGACGGCGACTGGTCGGCGGCGCGCCTGTTACTCACCGGCATCATCCTCGCCGCGGGCTGGGGCGCGCTGATCGCGTTCATCCTCACCATTGCGCCCGAACACAATCTGCGCGGCATGCTGTTCTGGCTGATGGGCGATCTCGTACCGGGCGATCTACCCTGGCCACACTTCGTATTGCTGTGTGCCGTGCTCGGTATCAGTTGGCTGCTCGCGCGGCCACTCGATCTGCTGGCGCGCGGCGAACTTCAGGCCCGCAGCCTCGGCGTCGCCGTCGTACCTTTGCGCAACACGCTCTATATCCTGGCCGCGCTCAGCACCGCGAGCGCAGTGACGTTGGCCGGCAGCGTCGGCTTTGTCGGTCTGGTTGTGCCGCATCTGCTGCGTTTGGCCGGCGCGCGCGATCAACGCGTGCTGTTGCCGGCCTGCGTATTGGCCGGCGGTACTTTGCTCACCGTCGCGGACACACTCGCGCGCACGCTGTGGGCGCCGCAGCAATTGCCGGTCGGCATCCTCACCGCCGCCATCGGCATTCCGCTGTTTCTGCTGTTGCTGTTGAAGCAACGTGCGGACATTCACACATGACGGTGCTCGCGCTGCATCAGGCGAGCTTGCGCATCGGCAACGTCGAGGTATGTCGCGCCCTCGATGTCGTCTTCAACCCCGGCGAATGCTGGGCGATCCTCGGTCGCAACGGCACCGGCAAGACCACCTTGCTGCATACGCTCGCCGGCCTGCACGCAACCGACAGCGGCACGGTGTTGCTCGATGGCACACCGATCACGCAACAGCTGCGTCGTCATGTCGCGCAACGTCTCGGCCTGTTGCCGCAAGACAGTCACGATCCCTTCCCGGCCACCGTATTGGAGACCGCGCTGCTCGGCCGTCACCCGCATCTGTCGCCGTGGGCCTGGGAAACCGCAGAAGATCGCGCCCTGGCCCGCGCCGCGCTCGCGCAGGTCGAACTCGCGGATTGGGATACGCGCACGCTCGCAACACTCTCCGGCGGCGAACGCCGCCGCGTCGCACTCGCCACCCTGCTCACGCAAGACCCCGACATTCTGTTATTGGACGAACCGACCAATCATCTCGACCTGCATCACCAAGTCGCGTTGCTCGATCTGCTCGCACGACTAGCCCGCGAACAACGCAAGACCGTCATCATGGTGCTGCACGACCTGAACCTCGCCGCGCGCTTCGCCGATCATTGCCTGTTGTTATACGGTGACGGCAACGTCTGCGCGGGCACTAGCGATGAAGTCCTGGAGACTTCCATCCTGGAACGTCTTTACAACCAACCGCTGCGGAAAATCAGTGACAGGCCGCCAGCTTGGTTGACGGATTGACCTGAAACACGCCCCCTTCCGCAGAATATTCCACGTCGTCGTCCTGATAGACGCGCATTTTTGTTTTGGCCACTCGCTACACCCGCACGACCCTGGAATGGCCCACGCCTTATTAGACGTTTGGTCATGTCTTGGTATGTACCTTTAGGTAGATCTCAAAGCCCGACTGCACAGTTCCCAAGGCGATTACCCATACATTCGTATAACTTCGAATCTGAACTACTGGGCAATTACACAATACGGTCGGTTCTGATTCAATCAAGGCACGGATCTCACGGACGGATCTGCACTTAAAACAGAATGTGTGCCGTGCCATGACGCATGGGGACCGGTTAGGGACGCGCGACAACCAAGACGGCACACTCACTATACGAAAAATGGAGGAGCTGATTATGCAATCACCATCAAAAAATAAAACGCCGCGGAGAGTTGTCGTT
>JACRMO010000278.1 GCA_016214925.1 Gammaproteobacteria bacterium | reverse complement strand
GCTGAGTGAAATGCCCGACTTGCGGGTCGGTATGATGGCGGGCCGTGGCGTACACGACCATGGATACGCCGAACCACAGAATCGGCGGCACCATCATCAGGACGAACAGCAGAATCATCGACGTGCCGGTGGGATGCGCGAGCAGAATATACGGCGCCAGCACCAGGCCGGGGAGCATGGCCACGATGTTGCCGTAGTTGAATAGCGACGCGGTCAGACGCGCGCTGCGCGCGGACACCTGCTGCGGCGCGGGTGACGTAATGGAAGAATCGGGCATGACGAACCTGCTGCTAGACTGTCGGAACGGGCCATGGATATGGCCCGGCGGGATTATCCGTCAACTGAAAAGGAATTCCTATGGTTTACAGATGGGGAGCGTATCTACAACACCGCCTGCTACCGAGCCGCTGCACCCTCTGTCTGGCCCCCGACTCGAGCGGTTTGAATCTCTGCCGAGACTGCCGCGCCGACCTGCCCTGGCTGATCGGCGGCTGTCCGCGTTGCGCCCTGCCGACCTCGGCACCCGGCCAACCCTGCGGCGCCTGCCAGAGGCGTCCGTCCGGATTCGACCCCGGATTCGATCGCACTGTCACTCTGTTTCAATACGCACCGCCGATCGACCATCTGGTGCAGCGGTTCAAATTCGGCCAGGGCCTGCACCTGGCACGCCTGTTCGCCGCCCTGCTGGCGGAACGCCTGCGTGACAGCACCCCACCGGACTGCATCATCCCCGTTCCCTTGCACCCCAACCGCCAGCGCCAACGCGGCTTCAACCAAGCGTTGGAAATCGCCCGGCCACTGGCCCGGCAGCTGGGTTGCCCCTTGGACTACCACAGCTGCCAACGCATCCGCGCGACGCCGGCCCAATCACAGCTGAGCGCCGCGCAACGTCGGCGCAATCTGCGCGGCGCCTTCACGCTTATCCGCCCGCTCGCTGTGAAGCATGTCGCCTTGGTCGACGATGTGATGACCACCGGCAGCACCCTGGAGGCGCTTGCGGACACCTTGCGCGCCGCAGGTGTGGAGATGATCGAGGCGTGGGTGTGTGCACGTACCCTGCCGGGAAACGCACGCTGAATTGATTCTGATATCGCGCAAACGCAGCAAGGCCACGTCGGCTACGTTCAATGCACCTGGGCGAGATAGTGCAACAGGATCCCGGCGAATACCGCCGCGCCAAACGCATTGTTGTTGAGGAAAGCGCGGAAACAACCGTCACGGTCGCGGCGTCGGGCCAGATACTGCTGATACAGGGCCAAGCCCGCCGCGACCAGCAGCCCCAGATAATAATAGAGGCCCAAGTCGGCCAGTTGCCCAACCAGCAATAGCCCACCCAGCACCAGCACCTGTAAGACGCCGACGATCAGCAGATCCGACTCACCGAACAGGATGGCCGTGGATTTGACGCCGATCTTCACATCGTCGTCGCGGTCGACCATGGCATAGAAGGTGTCGTAAGCCGTCGACCAGAGCACGTTGACCGTGAACAACAGCCAGCCAATCTTCGGCACCGTGCCCTGCACGGCGGCGAACGCCATGGGAATCGCCCAACCGAAGGCCGCGCCCAACACCACCTGCGGCAGCTGGGTGTAGCGTTTGGTGAAGGGATAGACGGCCGCCAGCAGCAACGCACCGAAGGCCAGATAGATCGTCTGGCGATTGAGCGTCAGCACCAACGCAAAGGCCAGCAGACACAAGCCCGCAAACAGCAGCAACGCCTCGCGCGGACTGACCCACCCCGCGGCGATGGGCCGCTCGCGCGTGCGCGCGACATGCGGATCGAAATCGCGATCGGCGTAGTCATTGATGACACAGCCCGCCGAACGCATCAGCACCACGCCCAACGTGAACACGACCAGGATATGCGCGCTGGGCATGCCACTCGCCGCGATCCACAACGCCCACAAGGTCGGCCACAACAACAACAGGATGCCGATCGGCTTGTGCAGCCGCGTCAGCAGGTAGTACTCATGCAGGCGTTCTTTGAAAGTCATATCGCAATCGTGTACGGCGCAATACGGCCTATGGACTAGGAACGCGCAGCGCCGGGGAATAAAAAGATTTCGCTCACCAACAGCGGTTTGCCGCCCAAGCGAAATACCGAGCGCCGTCCCCAGATCTCTGCCGGGTGGCGTTTCAATCCCTGCACCGCGGCGACGAACAAGGCCGAACCGGGGTGGATACAGGCCACCTCCACCGGACCGCGTTGCATATGCGGATCAGCGAACAGCAGCGCACCCAGCGGTCGATTGCCCAAGCGCGCCAACCGGCGCTGGCGTCCGCGCAATGTAGTCACGGGGATGATAGTGCGTGCGAACACCCAGGGGCGTTCGTCGCACAGCAGATGCACCTCGCGAATCAATGCGATCCGACCCCAGCGCAAACCCAACGCGAGATATTCGTCCAGACGTGGCCGTCCCCAACCCTGCGACTCCACGCGCACACTAAAACGTCCCGCGCACGCATGTTGCACACGCCGCGTCAGCGAACCGGTATCAAGCAGCCAATCGCGCAAGACCGGCGCGGGCGCGGTACGTGACAATTGCTTGCCTTCGCGCCAGCGCGGGGCAGAGTGGATTCCGGGAGATCGTCGCTGGTTCACAAGCTGCACTTCCGAATTATTGAGCACCACAACACAACCAAGCATCCTGTAGGAGCGGCCTGAAGGTGAGGCGTTTGTGCCGAGAGGCTGCCCTTGGGCATCGGCCGCGAACCGGCAATGCTACGAACCGTTCGCGGCCAGAGGCCGCTCCTACAAGATGCCACATGCCACCAACTGAGCACGGCATTGTCTCACACCTCGCCATAGCGACCAGCATCGCCCAACCAGCGACGAATCAGCGGCGGCGCGTGATCGGGATATTCGGTCAACAGCCGTTCGGCGGCACGCTCCACGGCGGGCAGCTGGTCCTGATCGCGCAGCAGATCGGCGATGCGCAGACTCAGCAGGCCGGTCTGGCGTGTGCCCAATACTTCGCCAGGGCCACGCAGTTCCAGATCGCGGCGGGCGATTTCGAAACCGTCGGTGGTGTCGCGCAACACGCCCAACCGCGCGCGCGCCTGTTCCGACAGCGGCCCGTGATACAGCAACACGCAACTGCTCTGCGTCGCGCCGCGACCGACCCGGCCGCGCAACTGGTGCAACTGCGCCAAGCCCAGACGTTCGGCATTCTCGATAATCATCAGTGAGGCATTCGGCACATCCACGCCGACCTCGATCACCGTGGTCGCCACCAGCAGATCGAGTTCACGCGCCTTGAACGCCGCCATCACCGCCTCCTTCTCACGCGGCTTCAGGCGCCCATGCACCAGACCCACACGCAATTCCGGCAGGGCCTCGGCGAGTTGCGCGGCGCTGTCGGCGGCAGCCTGACATTGCAGTGTCTCCGATTCTTCGATCAGCGTACACACCCAATAGGCTTGGCGGCCCTGCGCGCAGGCCTGGCGCACGCGTTCGACGATCTCCGGACGGCGATTATCGGGAATCACCACCGTCTGCACCGGCGTGCGCCCCGGCGGCAGTTCGTCGATGATCGAGGCGTCCAGATCGGCATACAGCGTCATCGCCAGCGTGCGCGGGATTGGCGTCGCGGTCATGGTCAGTTGATGCGGACGCAGTTCGCCTTGCTTGCCCTTGTCGCGTAACGCGAGGCGCTGATGCACACCGAAGCGGTGTTGCTCGTCGACGATCACCAGACCCAAGCGCGCGAACCGCACGTCTTCCTGGAACAGCGCGTGCGTGCCGATGGCAATCGGTGCAGCGCCACTAGCCAGCGCGCCGAGCGCAGCCTCGCGCGCCTTGCCTTTGATCTTGCCCGACAGCCACGCGACTTCGATACCAAGCGGCGCCAGCCAACTCTGAAAATTTCGGTAATGCTGTTCGGCCAACAGTTCGGTGGGCGCCATCACCGCCACTTGCGCGCCGGCCTCGATGGCCTGCAACGCGGCGAGTGCGGCGACCACGGTCTTGCCGGAACCGACATCGCCCTGCACCAGCCGCAGCATGGGATGGTCGCGACACAGATCGGCCTCGATCTCGGCGACGACGCGTCGCTGCGCGGCGGTCAATGCGAACGGCAGGCTTGCGAGAAACGTGTTGTGCAGCGCGCCCGCACCCGTGAGCACCGGCGCGCGCTGCGCCTTGGCCGCATAGCGCAACTGCCGCAAACTCAGGTGATGCGCCAGCAATTCCTCGAACACCAGCCGCTGTTGCGCGGGGTGTCTGCCCGCCTCCAGGCTTTCGACACTCGCCTCGGGCGGCGGACGGTGCACATAACGGATGGCCGCTGCGATTGAGGACAGCTTGAATTGTTTGAGCAACTCCGGCGGCAGCCAGTCGTGCAGGCCCGCATCACCGGCTTGCGCCAGACGCTCCAGCGCCTGATCGGTCAATGCGCGCAGGGTGAGCTGGTGCATGCCTTCAGTGCTGGGATAAATCGGCGTCAGATGTTCTTCGACTTCTTCTATCGCACCTGCCTCGACACGCCGGTATTCGGGATGGATCATCTCCAGCGTTACAGCGCCCGGCCGCACCTCGCCGTAACAGCGCAAGCGCACGCCGCGCGCGAAGCCCGCCTGTTGATTGGCGTTGAAATGAAAGAAACGCAGCGTCAGCGCGCCGGTCCCGTCGGAAATGCGCACCAGCAGCATGCGTTTGCGACCGAATTTGATTTCGGCGAGATCGACCGCGCCTTCGATGACCGCCTCGTCGCCCGGCCGCAGACTGCCCATCGGCACCACGCGGGTGCGATCCTGATAACGCATCGGCAGATGGAACAGTAGATCCTGAACGGTCTCGATACCGAGGTTGGCCAGTCGCTGCGCGGCGCGCGGGCCAACGCCGCGCAACTGAGTGGCCGGCTGCGATTGCAGATCAGCGGATTCAGCCACCGGCACATCCGTGTGCGGTTTTATCATACGTTCCGTCACGCAACGAGGCGTCAGCCGCCCAACACCATCACGGCATCCATCTCCACCGCCGCGCCCTTGGGCAACGCCGCCACACCCACGGCGGCACGCGCTGGATAGGGTTGCTGGAAATAAGTGGCCATCACTTGATTGACCAACGGAAAGTGGCTCAGATCGGTGAGGAAGATATTGAGCTTGGCGATATCGGTCAGCGTTCCACCGGCAGCGGCACACACGGCGGCAAGATTATCAAACACGCGCCGGATTTGCGCCTCCATGTCGCCGGCAACCAGCTCCATGGTTTCGGGCACTAACGGAATCTGCCCCGACAGATACACCGTGCTGCCGGTCTTGACCGCCTGCGAGTAGGTTCCGATCGCCTGCGGCGCCTTGTCGGTGACAATGATTTCACGCTTCACAACGTTCTCCTGGAATACGGATGAAGGATTTTTATCGATGCCGCAGCGATCAACTTTTTGCGCGGCTGATGCGCAACACCAACGGAATATGCCGGATGCGGCGCATGACCCGCGCCAGATGCTGGCGATCGCTCACGGTGATGGTGAAAATGATCGACGTGTTCAGCCCGTCGCGCTCTTCGATGGCAACGTTCTCGATATTAGAACCCATATCGGCGATGGCCGCCGCCACCGTGGCGAGCACGCCGCGCTGGTTGGCGACTTCCACGCGCAACTCGGCGGTGAATTCGCCGCTCACCTCGCGCTCCCATTCCACATCCACCCATTTGTCCGGGCGGCTGCGGAAATCGGCGATGTTCTTGCAACTCTAGGCGTGAATGACAATGCCGCGGCCGGCACTCACGAAACCGACGATGCGGTCACCGGGGATCGGGCGACAGCACTTGGCGAAATTCAACCACCTCGGATTGGGATGCTCACCGGGCGCTGTGATTTTCTCCCCGGTCTGGCCGTTGTGCATCGACGTTCGCAACGGTGCCAGGCGGCGGTCG
>JACRMO010000127.1 GCA_016214925.1 Gammaproteobacteria bacterium | reverse complement strand
TGGTGTTGGCGCGGGCGAAGGCATCAAACAGCTCGGCCATGTAGTCGTGCGGCTCGATCTGGATGGTGTAGGGGTTGAACGCCAGGCCTAAACTTTCCACGAAGCGTTTGGCAAAGCCTTCCCAGTCGAAATCCGGGTAGGCGGACAGGTGGGCGTTGTAGTTGCCGACCGCGCCGTTGATCTTGCCGAGCATCGGCACTTGCGTAAGCAGTTCGCGCTGGCGGCGCAGGCGACAGGCAACGTTGGCCATTTCCTTGCCGACTGTCGTCGGCGTGGCCGGCTGGCCGTGAGTGCGAGCCAGCAACGGCAGGTCGGCGTTGTTGTGCGCCAATGCGACGATGGCGTTGATCACGGTGTCCATTGTCGGCAATAACACCTGACCGCGCGCCTCGCGCAGCATCAGCGCATAGGCGAGGTTGTTGATGTCCTCGGAGGTGCAGGCGAAGTGGATGAACTCGCTGACCGTCTCCAGTTCAGTATTGCCGGCGATCTTTTCTTTCAGAAAATACTCGACCGCCTTGACGTCGTGATTGGTGGTGCGCTCGATATTCTTGACCCGGCGCGCATCCTCTTCGCTGAAGTTTGCGAAGATGTCGTTGAGGATGTTGGTGGCGTGTCCGCTCAGCGCCGGTACTTCCGGGACACCATCGTGTGCGGCCAGCGCCTGCAACCAGCGGATTTCCACCAGCACGCGGTGACGGATCAGGCCGTATTCGCTGAAGATCGGCCGCAGCGATTCGCTCTTGCTGCCATAGCGGCCATCGACGGGGGAAACGGCGGTGAGGGATGTCAGGTCCATAGTCGTTCTCATTCAGTTGAGTTCAAAACCGCCAAACCGCGTAGGTTGGGGTGAGGCGTATCTTGCCGAACCCCAACAGGGCTCTCCGCACATGTTGGGGTTCGCTGCGCTCATCCCAACCTATATTCGCTATCTTGTTGGTTCCTAAAATATCAGGCCGCCAACTGCCGCAGCACGTATTGCAGGATCCCGCCGTGGCGGTAGTACTCGACTTCCTGCGGGGTGTCGATGCGCACGCGGGCGGTGAAGGTCTTCACTGCACCATCTTCGCCGGTCGCCTTCACAGTGACGCTCTTCGCGGAGCCGTCGCCGAGGCCGTCGATGTTGAACACCTCGCGGCCGGTGAGTCCCAACGACTTCGCATCGTCGCCGTCGTTGAACTGCAGCGGCAGAATGCCCATGCCGACCAGATTGGAGCGGTGGATGCGTTCGTAGCTCTCGGCGATGACGGCGCGGATGCCGAGCAGGCGCGGACCTTTGGCGGCCCAGTCACGCGAGGAGCCGGAACCGTATTCTTTGCCCGCGATGACGATCAGCGGAATCTTTTCGTCGCGGTATTGCATGGCGGCGTCGTAAATCGACATCGGTGCGCCGTCGGGTAGGTGCAGGGTGACGCCACCCTCGGTGCCGGGCGCGAGCAGATTGCGCAGGCGGATGTTGGCGAAGGTACCGCGCATCATCACTTCATGATTGCCGCGGCGCGAACCCAGCGAGTTGAAGTCGGCCTTCTGTACACCGTGTTCCAGCAGGTATTTGCCGGCCGGACTGTCGGGCTTGATGGAACCGGCCGGCGAGATGTGGTCGGTGGTCACTGAATCGCCGAGCAAGGCCAGCGCGCGCGCGCCGTGGATGTCGGTGACGGAGCCGGGCGTCTTGCTCATGCCGTCGAAATAGGGCGGGTTCTTGATATAGGTCGAACTGTCGTCCCAGGCGAACAACTGACCTTCCGGCGAGGCGAGGCTGGTCCAGCGGTTCTCGCCTTGGAACACGTTGGCATAGACCTGGGTGAACTCTTCACGATTGACGGCGCTGGCGACGATGTCGCTGACTTCTTTGTGAGTCGGCCAGATGTCTTTCAGGAAGACCTTGTTGCCCTTGCTGTCGCGACCAACGGCGGCGAGGCCAGATAGTTCATGCGCACCTCGGCGTGCACACGACCTTCGAAGTTGCGGTTGCCGGACAGCACTGAACAGGTGGACAGATTACCCTCGGCGATCGCCTTGGACACCGGTTCCGGCAATGGGCCGGAGTTGCCGATGCAGGTCGCGCAGCCATAGCCGACGACGTGGAAGCCGAGCGTTTCGAGGTCGCCGAGCAGACCGGCCTGTTTGAGGTATTCGGTCACGACCTGAGAGCCGGGGGCGAGTGAGGTTTTCACCCAGGGCTTCACTTTCAAGCCGAGTGCGGCGGCCTTCTTTGCAACCAGGCCGGCGCCCAACATCACCGACGGATTCGAGGTGTTGGTGCAGGAAGTAATCGAGGCGATCACTACGGCGCCGTCGCTGAGTTCGTGCGCGCGGCCACCGATGTTTGCGACCGCCGGCTTGCTGGTCAGATCGCGTTCCTTTTTCATCGCCGCGAGCGCGTCATTGAACATCGGCTTGGATTTTTTCAGCGGCACGCGGTCCTGCGGACGCTTCGGGCCAGCAAGACTCGGCTCGACTGTACTCATGTCGAGTTCGACGCGGCTGCTGTAGACGGCTTCGGGCTGGCCCTGCATGCGGTACATGCCCTGTTCCTTCGCATAGGCCTCGACCAGCGCGACTTGATCGTCCGGACGGCCGGACAGGCGCAGGTAGTTGAGCGTCTCGGCATCGATGGGGAAGATGCCGCAGGTCGCGCCGTATTCCGGCGCCATGTTGGCGAGTGTCGCGCGATCGGCGAGCGACAAATGATCCAGGCCGTCGCCAAAGAATTCGACGAACTTGCCGACCACGCCGTGCTTGCGCAGACGCTCGACGACCATCAGAACGAGATCGGTCGCGGTCGCGCCCTCCGGCAGTTTGCCGGTGAGTTTGAAGCCGACCACTTGCGGGATCAGCATCGACACCGGCTGACCGAGCATGGCCGCTTCCGCTTCGATACCGCCCACGCCCCAACCCAACACACCCAGACCGTTGACCATGGTGGTGTGCGAGTCGGTGCCGACCAGCGTGTCCGGATAGGCTTGCAGCACGCCGTTATTTTCTTGCGCGAACACCGTGCGCGCGAGGTATTCGAGATTGACCTGATGCACGATGCCGGTGTCCGGCGGCACGACCTTGAAATTCGAGAAGCCCTTCTGGCCCCATTTCAGAAACGCATAGCGTTCCTGGTTGCGCTGGTACTCCAGCTTGGCGTTGACGTCTATCGCGTCTTTCTGACCGAAGGCATCGATCTGCACCGAGTGGTCGATGACCAGCTCCGCGGGTTGCAGCGGGTTGATCTTGTTCGGATCGCCACCGAGCGCTTTCATGGCGTCGCGCATCGCGGCCAGATCGACCACGGCGGGCACGCCGGTGAAGTCCTGCATCAACACGCGCGCGGGGCGGAAGGCGATCTCGCGGCCGCCGGTGACGTTCGGATCTTCCTGCGGATTCCAGGAGGCCAGCGCGCGGATGTCGTCGGCGCTGACGGTCTTGTCGTCCTCGAAGCGCAGCAGATTTTCCAACAGGACTTTCATCGAGAAAGGCAGCCGGGAAACCTTGAATTCGGTCTCCAGCGCCGGCAGGCGGAAAACTTCGTAGTTGCGGCCGGCGACGTTCAGGCTGCCGCGCGCGGAAAAGCTGTTGCTCATGCGAACTCCAGGAATTTGGCGAGTGAAAACCGGGGCTTGGTTCGGCTGTGTATGGATGCGCCATTATGCGGTATTCAGCGGGGTCAGAATAGCCCTGAAGACACTGTAGGTGCGGCCTTCGACGGCGAACATCATCGGGGACAGATTTGAAATCTGTCCCCATGAAATCTTTCGCGGCCGATGCCCCAGGGCAGCTTCTCGGCGCAAGCGCCTCACCTTCAGGCCGCACCCAAGTAGTGCTTCAAATCGTGGGCTGCTGCAACAGCTGCTGGGCGGTGTCCAGGATTTTCCTGCGGCTGAAGAAGAGCTGCCAGCGGCTGCCGCCGACCTGGCGCCACAGCACCGCGGCACGGATGCCAGCCAGCAGCAGGGCGCGGATCAGGTTGGCGCGCGCCTTGTCGGCGAGATAGGTCGGATCGCCTTGGACCATGATGCGCGGTTGCAAGGTGCTGATGGTCGCTTGATACAGCTCGCCGAGCGCGGCGAGGATGTTGCCATGCGTGGGCGGAAAATAGTTCGTCTGGTTGCGGATGCGTTCGATGCCGATGCGCAGGGTGTCCTGCATGGTGGAATAGCGCGCGAGTTTGCGTTCCAGGTGCAGCAGGGCGATGGCGTAACGGGTGATTTCCAGTTCCTCGGCGGTGCCGCCACTGCCGAGACGCGCGCCGAGGGTGCGGAGACCGGTGGCAAGCCCGCGACTCCCGTTGAAGATCGCCTCGGTGGAGGGTGCATCGATCTGAAACAGGCTGTTAATGCAGGTCTCGATGTCGGAATCGGCGGCGTGGCCGCGGCGCGCGACATGTTGTACCAGCTGTGCGGCCTGGAACAGCGCGGCCAAGGCCAGGGTGCGGTCGGTGAGGGTGTGGGTCATGGCCGGGATGTTGGGAGCATGAACAGTGAACGTCAATCCGCGGCGGCGGTGATGATCGTCGCGCCGCCCAGGCAACGTTCGTCTTGATAGAACACGATGGCTTGCCCCGGTGTGATTGCGCGCTGCGGGGTGTCGAAGGTGATACGCAGTGTGCCGTCTGCGTCGTGCTGGACGGTGCAGGCCTGATCGGCTTGGCGATAGCGGATCTTGGCTTGGCAGCGCAGCGGAAGATCGGGTGGGATCGCGTCGATCCAGTGTGGCGCCTCGGCACGCAGAGCGG
>JACRMO010000297.1 GCA_016214925.1 Gammaproteobacteria bacterium | reverse complement strand
TTAGTAAACCTTTGGGTATGCCGCGAAAAATCACGTTGTTTTGTATCAACTGCACGATCCCGGTGTTTAGACCGCTCGGGATCAAATTACTCGCGACTCACGGGAAAGTCGAAGAGTATTTTGTAGGGAAAAGGCGCTAGACGCTATAAGTCGTAAACCCGTCCTTGGGCTGCGGAACCTGAGCACAATTTCAAAGGGCAACTCATAAAAATATAAATAACAATAAGCTGCCTAAATCCAGAGAAATCTTTGTCTAACCACAGCGCGCCAGTTTCCACGGATCTCGCCGCAGCCTCCCATGCCCGCAGGGGGCCGCTAATCGCCGTGCTGAGACTTCTAGCCATTAACTGCCAGTGTCCACTTTGAATTTTGGATATTGCCGCATTACTCAATTGCCTCCACCTTCAACCACAGCGTCTGCTGCGTATCGTCCTTGCTGCGCGTACTGTGCAGCAACCCACCGCCTTGCTGAGTTCGCTGCTGGCTGGTGCCGCCGAGTTCCAGCCATTCGCCGAAGCGACCGCGAACGGTCGTGACCAGCGAGGTTGTTTGAATGCGGCCGCTGCCGTGCGGGTCGAGGACTTCGCGTTGTGGGCTGATGTCGACGGTGACTTCGTCATCGTGGGTGCGGGCCAGCGCGTAGAAGCCGGAATTGAGTTGCTGGTATTCGACGCCTTGGGTGATGACGGGTTGGCCGTTGACGATGTAGCCGTTCTGCGTGGGCATGGGGAAGGCCTCGCCGGTGTTGATGTAGGCAGGCGTGCCTTCGAGGGTGGTGACTTGGAAGTTGTTGCGCTCGCCGCTCTTGTCGCGGGTGCTGTGGATGATGGCACGGCCACGCGCGTCCACTTCAGTGCCGCCGATGCCGATCACGATGTTGGCTTGGGCGCGTTCACGGTCGATCTCCTCGCGCGCGGCGCGACGCACGCTGATGCGCAGTTGTTTGACGGCTTGATCGAGTTGCGTGACCACGGCGCGGATCTCGTCCTGGCGTTCGGCTGTGGCACGGACGATGAGTTGGTAGCCGGTGCCGCTCAGCGCCTCGCTCGGATCGAGCAGCGGCTGAACCAGCGGGATGAGTTCATCGGCGCTGCGGTTTTGGAGCGGGATGATTTCGATGCTGTCACCGGCCATGGCGGATGCGGCCAGCAGGTTCAGCAGTAGGACGATCAGGGTGATGAAGGTACGGTGTACATTCATAGGTGTAGGCGCCTCAGGTCGGCATCGGCTTCGCTGCGGTCCCAGACTTCGTCGAAGAAGGCGCGCAGGCGGCGCACTTCCAGCGGCGCCTTGCAGCTGAAGGTACCTTCGAAGCGCGGGGCGTGACGGCGGTGCAGCAGGCCGTAATCGTCGACCAGCAGGAAGGTCTCGTTGTTGTCCCGATAGTCCTCGTGCACGCGGCGGAGTTCCACATAACTGCTCAGACGGCGGGCGAGTTCCATCAGGCGATGGCCTTCTTTCACGGTGCGTTCGAAATCCTTCGCCAGAATGCGGATGCGCGCGCGCGGGCCACTGATGGCGAGTTGGGAGAGCGCATCGATGAACGGTGTCTGATCGTACAGCGCCGGCTCCAGGTCGGGCGTGAACAGTTCGATCACCCGTCGCGCCTGGGACGCGAGCAGGGCGGCCGCGCGGCGGTTATCGTCGCGGCTGGTGAGTGCATAGTCGCCGGCGGTCTCGCCGAGCGTGCAGTCGTTATCGGGAAGATCGCTGAAGGGGGGCAAGGGCACGGTGCGTTCCTCGTAAGTGGTTCCCGTAAGTGATTCCCATAGGTGATTTAGGGATCGGTGGTGAAACGTGTCATGCGGATGTGCGGGATGCCGGCGGCTTCGAATTCATCGCCCGAGGCGATGAAGCCATGCAGGTGATAGAAGCCGGCCGCTTGAGTCTGTGCGTCCAGATAGACCTCATCTAGATTATGCGCCGCCGCGAGTTCGATCAGCATCAACAGCAGCGCGCCACCGACGCCGCGCCATTCGGGCAGCACGGCCATGCGCCCGATATGCCCGTCGGCCTGCATGCGCGCGGTGCCAATGGGATTGCCGTCCATGTCGTAGGCGAGCAGGTGCGCGCAGTCGGGATCGAGGCCATCCCATTCCAGGTCCGGGGAGATACCCAGTTCACGCACGAATACGGCGTCACGAATGGCGCGGAGGGACGCCGCATCGCCCGGCCAATCGGCGGGGGCGATGAGGTAACCGGTGTCTTCAGTCTCGGCGGACTCGGCTGTCATGGGCCGATGATGCCGTAATGGCGGGGATTTTCAAGTAATGAATGGGGATATCTACACCAGAGAACGCAAAGAGCGCAAAGGGGATTAAGAATAATTCCTGAGAATGTTTTCTCTGCGTTCTTTGCGTTCTCTGGTGTGCAAGGGTTTTTAGATTTTCCGCGCCTGCTCAGCCGCATTGCCGATATAGCCGGCGGGTGTCAGCGTACGCAGGCGTTGCTTGGCCTCAGCGGGGATATCGAGCGTATCGATGAACACGCGCAGCGATTCCGCGTCGATGCCCTTGCCGCGGGTCAGTTCCTTGAGCTTCTCGTAGGGTTTCTCGACACCGTAGCGACGCATGACGGTCTGCACGGCCTCGGCCAGCACTTCCCAGGTGGCATCTAGGTCTTCGGCGGTGCGGGCGGGATTCGCTTCGAGCTTGCCAATGCCGCGCAGCAGGGATTCCAGGGCGATGACGGTGTGCGCGACACCGACGCCGAGGTTGCGCAGCACGGTCGAATCCGAAAGATCACGTTGCCAGCGTGAGATCGGCAGTTTGGCGGCCAGATGGTCGAACAGCGCGTTGGCGATACCGAAGTTGCCCTCGGCATTTTCGAAGTCGATGGGATTGACCTTGTGCGGCATGGTCGAGGAGCCTACTTCGCCGGCGATGGTCTTCTGCTTGAAATAGCCGAGCGATATATAGCCCCAGACATCGCGCGCGAAGTCGATCAGCACGGTGTTGTAGCGGGCGATGACGTCGAATAGCTCGGCGATGTAGTCGTGCGGTTCGATCTGGGTGGTGTAGGGGTTCCAATCCAGTCCCAGGTCGGTGACGAATTTTTCCGCGAAGGCTTGCCAGTCGACTTCGGGGTAGGCGATCAGGTGCGCGTTGTAGTTG
>JACRMO010000296.1 GCA_016214925.1 Gammaproteobacteria bacterium | reverse complement strand
TGCCGCACCGCACTCGAACGCGGTCTACCTCAACGGAGAGAGTGAAGACTATGGCCAAGAACATCGTGAATTGGTTTGCAGTGTTGGTATTCGTTGGCGTGCTGTCCGCTTGCGACCAGGGCCAGAACACCGCCGAAAAGCCGGCCGAAGCGCCCGCCGCTCCGGCGGGTGGCGAGCAGCCTGCCGCACCTCCGGCCGCACCCGCCGGTCAGTAAGATCGCAGTCGGTAACAGAGACGGGGCCTGCGGGCCCCGTTTTTATTTCCCCCCACACGTTCCGTGAATGTGCGCGGCCGCCGCGCGGCGCGTTATGATTCCGCGCCAGCGCATTAACAGGATCTTCGCATCATGAAAGCCCTTTTGGTCATTGCCCACGGCAGCCGTCGCGCCGAATCGAACGACGAAGTCCGCCGCCTCACGGATACGCTCGCCCGACGTGCGCAAGCCGAGTTTCCGATAGTGTGCTGCGGCTTTCTGGAACTGGCCGAGCCGTCTATTCCGAACGGCATCGAACAATGCGTGCAGGCGGGTGCCACCGAGGTCGTAGTGCTACCGTATTTCCTGTCGGCGGGCCGCCATGTGGTCACGGACATTCCCAACGACGTGCGCGGCAAGCAGGAACAATATCCGCAGGTGAACATTCGCATCGCCGCGTATCTGGGCGCGCATGATCGGGTGACGGACCTGCTGCTGG
Source organism: Gammaproteobacteria bacterium (assembly GCA_016214925.1). Taxonomy (GTDB): domain Bacteria; phylum Pseudomonadota; class Gammaproteobacteria; order Thiohalobacterales; family Thiohalobacteraceae; genus JAHJQQ01. The sequence continues at coordinate 5,938 of JACRMO010000296.1, read as the reverse complement.
AATCCGCGTTAATCCCGGCGTAAGCGGTCGCTGACTGCAATCGGCGTCGGATATTTCATTACGATGAAGTACGACGAGACCATGAACGTCAGGATGGTCGCGGCCTGAATCAGATAGGACGCCTCGCGGCCGATGACATTCAACTCCAGCGCCAGCACGGCGATCAGCAACGAGAACTCACTGATCTGGCCGAGCCGCACGCCCACCTCATGCGAACGCGCCGGCGCCTCGCCGGAATGACGCAGCAGATAACCGAACACCCACGGCTTGAGCAGCATGGCCGCGGCCGCCAGCACCAGGGCGGGCACCAACACCGACTGTAAAGCGCCCAGATCGAAGCCCGCGCCGAGCGAGAAGAAGAAAATCACCAGAAAGAAATCCCGCAACGGCTTCAAACTCTCGGCGATGAACAGCGCGATCGGGTTGGTGGCCAAGGCCACGCCGGCGATGAAGGCGCCGATCTCGTGCGACAGCCCCATCAGACCGGCCAGCTCCGCCATGCCCAGGCACCAGCCGATGGTCAACAAAAAGATGTATTCCTGGATGGTGTCAAAGCGTTGCAGCAGCTTGATGAGGACGAATTTCTCCAGCAGATACGCGATCACAAACAGCAGCGGCAACGACGCCCCCAGCAGGATCAATTGCACCATGCCGATCTCGGCCCCGCCCTGAATCTGCAACAGCATAAGGATCACGATGGCGATCAAGTCCTGCAGCAACAGCACACTGATGATGATCTCGCCGGTGTGCTGATGGTGCAGGATAGTGGTCGGCAGGAGTTTCAGGCCGATGATGGTGCTGGAGAACATCATCGCCGCGCCGATCACAAGTTGTTCGGTCAGCGTAAAACCGAACAGCCAGCCCACGCCGATGCCCAGCACACCGAACACCGCCGAACTGACCCCGGTGATCCGCAGCGACTCGCCGACCAGGGAATACAATTTTTCCAGCGGCAGGTTCAGCCCCAGCAAGAACAGCAGGAAGATGATGCCGATCTGGGAAATCCCGCTGATCAACTGCGGATCGGTCACGACCCCAAGGCCCCAAGGCCCCAGCAGCACGCCGAGCACAATGTAAGCCACCAACAGCGCCTGGCGCGCGAACAGGGCCACCGTCGCGAGCAACGCCGCGCCGGTGAAGATGACGAAGATAGTGAAGACCAGCGGATCGCTATGCATGTCGAAGTCTGTACACCTGACGGGTCGGTGGATGCTTTAGGACACTGCCAACAATTCGTACCCCGTCATTTCGGCGCATGCCGGAATCCAGGATTTTCAATCGGCTGGACACCGGCTTTCGCCGGTGTGACGAATTATTAGAGGTGCCCTTGGCCTATAATGGGCGAAGCTTACGCTGGCTTCAATCGCCAACTTCTATCGACTCTGTGGAATCCGCCACCATGACCGCCATACCGTTTTGGAAAACCACCCCGCTCGCCGCGATGAGCCGCGCACAATGGGAATCGCTATGCGATGGCTGCGGCCGCTGCTGCCTGCACAAGCTTGAAGACATCGACACCGGCAAGCTGTTTTTCACCAGTGTCGTCTGCCACCTGTTCGATGACCAGGGCTGTCGCTGCACGCACTACAGCGAACGCAATGTGCTCGTGCCGGACTGTCTGGTGCTATCGCCCGACAATCTCGCCACGATCAATTTCCTGCCCAACACCTGCGCTTACCGTCTGCTCAACGAGGGCCGGGATCTCCCCGACTGGCACCCGCTGGTCTCGGGCACGACGGACAGCGTCCACGACGCCGGCATCTCGGTGCGCGACAAGGTCATCAGCGAAACATACGTACATCCGGACGATCTGGTCAATTACATCGAGTTGCTGGACGCGTCGCAGGATTAATCCCACAGACTCCAAAGCGGATACCTTGACGCTCTGGGCTGATACGCCTATAGCCTATACGCAGGGAGCGAAATCCGTGTGATCGCGCAGTCGCTCAATATCCGCAGCGAGGTCTCCACCATGCTGAACCACAGCCAAGATCCGCACATTGAAACCGATGCCGATGGCTTTCTGCTCCACCCGGAAGACTGGACCACGCAGCTTGCGAGTCAACTCGCGGTCACGGATGGCATCGGGCCGCTGACTCCGTCACATTGGAAAATCATCGAGAGTTTGCGTAAGCATTTCTTCGAGACCGGCGCCCTGCCGCCGTTCCGGCATGTGTGTCTGGAGAACCATCTCGACCCACACTGTATCCCGCAACTCTTCAAGGACAACGGCCGCGAGGCCTGGCGTCTTGCGGGGCTGCCGAATCCGGGTGAAGAGGCCAAGGCGTACGTTTAAACTCAACCGCGGCGGATCGCCTCTTCCATCGCCGCTACTTTGACTTGCCATTCCGGTGTAGTGTTGCCGCCGCCGGCCATGACTTCCATGAGACGATACGCCAACTGACGTTGTTCGGCGTTCAGATCCTTGAGCTTGTTCAGCAGAAACAGATACTGGCCTTGCTGCGCCGACAGTGTCTTGACCAGCGCGAACAACACCAACGAAGCCGCGCCGTGACTATTGGCGCGGATCAATTCCAGTAATTCATCGAGTGGATCCATAGCAATTCACCGTCATCGTGACAGCCATCATCGGCCCGCGGGCTTGTGAGCAACCTGATTGCGCAAATACACCGGCTGCGCCTGCTCCGCGGCGACGGCACGGCCGGCGGCAAAATCCAGCGCCGCCAGCCGCGCGATATGCACCGCACGCGGCAGTGCCGTGGCATCGATGCCGCGCAGTGTAGCGGCAAAGTGCGCGCGCAAGGCCTGTTCGTACTCGCCCCACCCGGTACCGATGCCGAACCAGTCCGTTCCCGCCGGCACGGTCACCGCCAGCGCGGGCGTAACCTGTTCTTCGGTCAACGCCCGCGGCTCACCCTGCGCGCCTGATGTATCGGGTGCATCGGGCGCATACGCCGCCCAATAGATCTCGCCCATGCGCGCATCGATGGCCGCAAACACCTGCACCGCGGGATTGCGCTGCAGCGCATCCCGCGCCAGCGCCGCCAGCGTGGACACCGGCAGCACCGGCAAATCGGCGGCAAACGCGATACCCTGCGCGACACTCGCGGCGATACGCACGCCGGTGAAACTGCCCGGTCCACGGCCGAAGGCAATGGCATCGAGCTGCGCGGGTTTGAGTCCGGCTTCGGCGAGCAAGCCATCGAGCATCGGCAGCAACAAGCGCGCATGCGCGCGCGGCGTGATCTCGAAACGTTCGTGGATTTCGTCGTCGATCAGCAACGCGGCGCTACACGCCTCGGTGGCGGTATCGAGGGCCAGGAGTTTCATACGCCCCTCACCCTAGCCCTCTCCCCGCATGCGGGGAGAGGGGATGTTTATTGAAAAAAGCATGCACATCTTCCACGCGCTGCGTCACCGGCATCGGCGGCAGGCTGGCGCGGAACACCCGGCCATAGCCTTTATTCACGACGCGCGGATCGCACAACACCAGCACACCACGATCATCCATATCCCGAATCAAACGCCCCGCGCCCTGCTTCAGCGCGATCACCGCTTCCGGAACCTGGATGTCGAAAAACGGATTGCCGCCGGCCGCGCGCAGCGCATCGATACGCGCCTGCAACACCGGATCGCCGGGCGAGGCGAACGGCAGTTTGTCGATTAGCACCAGCGACAAGGCTTCACCGCGCACATCCACACCTTCCCAGAAACTGCCCGTGCCGAGCAGCACCGCATTACCCAACGCACGAAAGCGCGCCAGCAGTTCCGCACGCGGCGCCTGACCCTGGATCAATAACGGGAAATCCAGGTCTTCACGCAACGCGGCGGCGGCTTCTTGCAAGGCACGATGGCTGGTGAACAACAGGAACGCGCGCCCGCCGCTGGCCGCCAACACCGTGCGCGCCACGCGGATCACCGCCGCGGTGTACTGACCGGCATTCGGTTCCGGCATACCGCTCGGCAGATACAACAAAGCGTTGTGTGCATAGTCGAAAGGGCTGTCCAGGCGCAAGGTGCGCGGTTCGTCCAGCCCCAGGCTCGTCGTGTAATGTTCGAAGCTGTCGCCGACCGCGAGTGTCGCCGAGGTGAAGATCCAGGTGTTGTCGAGCTGTTCGAGTTGGGCGCGAAACAACGGCGCCACCGACAGCGGCGTGAAGTGGATGGCGAAGCCGCGTGTGAACGTTTCCACCCAATGCACATAGTCGGCCGGTGGTTGCACGGCCACGCGTTGCAAGCGTTCGCGCAAACGTTCGGCGCGCAACCAGCAATTTTCCAAACCACGGCCGCGCGGCGCGGCGAGCTTCAGCCAATCGCACAACGCGCTCAACTGCGCGGTGAGATCGTCCAGCGCACGCTGCAAACGTGGCGGATCGCCGAAGGCCTTCCAAGGCTGGCGCACACTGGCGGGACCGAATGCCAGACGCAGCTCGGCGACGGCCTTTTCCAACGCCTCCGCCGCATCCGGCAGATCGCCCATATCGCCGGCCTCGCGCAGATGTTCCTGCACCGCATCGCGCGCCAGCCCCGCAAGCTGACGGCTGCCGATACTCATGCCGAAGAACTGGGTGGCGACCTCCGGTATCTGATGCGCTTCGTCGACGATCACCGCATCCACGCCCGGTAACAACTCGCCGAAGCCTTCTTCCTTGAGCGCCATGTCGGCGAACAACAGATGATGGTTGATGACCAGCAGTTCGGCATCCTGCGCGGCGCGGCGCGCCTTGACGACGAAACAGTCGTTGAAATTCGGGCAGTCACTGCCCAGGCAGTTGTCGCTGGTCGAGGTCACGCGCGGCCACAGCGGTGAATCCTCGGCGACCTCGGCGAGTTCGCGGATATCGCCGCTCTGGGTGCGTCCGGCCCAACTGCGGACATCTTCCAGTTCGGCGGCTTGCGCGCGGCTGGCAAAGCGACCTTCGGCGGCGGCGAGATCGAGACGGTGCAGACACAGATAATTGGCGCGACCTTTGAGCAGCGCGACCCGCGTAGACAGTCCCAGCGCACTGCGCACGGCCGGCAGATCGCGGTCGAACAATTGATCCTGAAGATGTTTGGTGCCCGTGGAGACGATGAGCTTGCGCCCGGACAGCAGCGCCGGTACCAGATAGGCGAAGGTCTTGCCGATGCCGGTACCGGCCTCGACCACCAACTGACCGCCGTCGGCCAACGCGCTTGCAACGGCTTCGGCCATATCGCGCTGCGCGGCGCGCGGGGCGTAACCGGAATGCTTACGGGCCAGCAGTCCCGAGGCGGCGAAGACGTCGTTCAGATCCATCCTATTACCCTACGGAACCGCACTGGGAAATGGCGTGCCGAGATCATTCACACCAAAGCACGCAAAGACCGCAAAGAAATATTTTTGTTCTTCACTGCGGTCTTTGCGCGCTTTGGTGTGAAATGACAATCCACCCGACTCACCCACCGGATTGGTTGTCCCAGATCTCGTCGGTGAGTTCGCCGTCTTCGCGGGTCCAGATCAATTGGCCGATGGCCTTGAACTTCGCCACCGACAACAGACCGCGCTTGGCGCGTTTGCTGGATTCGGCCTCGGCGACGGCGTCGATCAGATCGTCGTGTTCGGCTTCGTAGATCTCGAAGGGTTCGTAGTTGTCGTCCATCAGCACCAACAGCACGCTGTCCCATTCCTGATTGGTGCGCAACTGACCGATGCGATGCCCGGATTTGGATTCGTCGAAGATGGTGCGATTTTTGATCTGGATACGCTTGCCTTTGCGCGGGTCGCTCAGGCCGATGGCGTCGTAGCCCAGGGTCTCGTCCTTGACCAGCTCCAGATTCAGCAAGCGCGCGGCGTCGTTCTCGGCGATCTCGGCACTCACACCCGGCAGGGGTTTGCCGGTGGCACGCCGATAGTCGGCGGCCAGCTTGCGCGCCTGGGCAATCAGCGTGTCGACGGAATAGATAGTCACCCTGCCTCCGTGTATTCTGCCCTGCTCGGACAAGTCCTGCGCGGGCT
>JACRMO010000295.1 GCA_016214925.1 Gammaproteobacteria bacterium | reverse complement strand
GGCGCAAGGAGGCGCGCATAACTCAAAACGGGGAATCCAGCTGGATTCCCCGTTTTGAGTTATGCGCGCCTCCTTGCGCCCAGGTCGCCGGTGTGTCGGCTTAGACCATGTCCTTGAGCGCCTTCAGCGCGGCGATTTTGACCACATTGCGGGCCGGTTTGGCCTTGAACACGGTTTCTTCCTTGGTGAAGGGGTTGATGCCCTTGCGAGCCTTGGTGGCCGGCTTGCGCACAACTTTGATCTTCATCAGACCGGGAACGCTGAAGATACCCGGACCGTTTTTCTTCAGGTCACGCTTGATGAGTCCGCTCAGCGCCTCGAACACGGAACCGACGTCTTTCTTGGTCAGACCGGTATGCTCGGCGATGTAGCCCATGGCTTCAGACTTGGTCGTGGGGGAGTTCGATGCCTTGGCGACACTCTTCTTGGCGGATTTGCTTGCAGCCTTCTTCTTCGCAGCCATTCAATATTGCTCCTCTGTGTTTCCAGCAGGTAGATATCCAACGCAGCATAAGATAGCACAATAAATTCGCAGTGGAAGGCTTTTCGGCCTGAAATAACGGTATTTGCTGCACCTGCGATCCAAGCGCGGATATGCTCGCGCATGCATGTGGAAAAGTTGGCTGTCGATGTAATACGCATGCGGAGGCGATGCGGATAATTGCCCACACTCGATGCGCCGTGTGCCATACCGGTTTTTGCTCCGGTCGCGGGTCGATCTGTGAATCCCGTCGCAGTTCCAATCGGGGTGGCAAAGGTAAGTCGGTGATGTGCCGAGATGCTGCGAGCAGGGACCGGAAACGCTGCCGGCATGCTTAAGCATTGGCCGGTTGCGGCCGCTAAACTACGCTAGAGTGCGTAACCACATATAGTTGACTAATGGATTGATTTTTTAGGGTTCCTCGCGGCTGAGTGGGTATGAGTGCAGCGCAGAAAATAATCGACAAAAAGACCCTCCAGGTACTCGTACCGTTCAATGCATTGTCGCCGGTGCATTTCAACGAAGTGGCGCAGAAGACCGTAGTGGAGGAAGTCCGCGCCGGTCGCCTCGTGTTCAAAGCGGGCGACCGGGACGACCAGTCTGTCTACGTGCTGGACGGCGAGATCAGTCTGTTGGCCGGCAATGAGATCGTCGGTGCGGTCGTGGCCGGCAGCGATGCCAGCCGCCATCCGATTGCCCAGCAGCAGCCCCGTCAGGTCACCGCCCGCGCCAAGACCAATGTGGTCATAGCGCGCATCGATTCCAGCCTGCTGGATATTATGCTGACCTGGGATCAGTCGTCCGGCTATGAAGTCTCCGAAATCTCCGACGACGACGATGATGACTGGATGACACGCATCCTCCAGTCCCAGACCTTTCTCAAACTGCCCCCGTCCAATATCCAGAGCCTGCTGATGCGGGTCGAATCCGTCCCGGTGCAGGCCGGCGACGCCATCATTCAGCAGGGCGGCGAAGGCGACTATTTCTATATCATCAAAAACGGGCGCTGCATGGTGTCCCGCAAGCCGTCCGCCAATGCCAAGGAGGTCAAGCTGGCGGAACTGGCCGACGGTGACGCCTTCGGTGAGGATGCCCTGGTCTCGGACGCCAAGCGCAACGCGACCATCACCATGATGACCGACGGCGTGCTGATGCGCTTGGCGAAAAAGGATTTCGTCGAACTGCTCAAGGAACCGCTGCTCAACAAGCTCGATTACGCGGGTGCCGAGGCCTGGGTGCGCAAAGGCGCCGCATGGCTGGATGTGCGCCTGCCCGGCGAATTCGAGAACGTACATATCCAAGGCAGCCGCAACATCCCCTTGTCCGCGTTGCGTCTGGAGGCCAATGGCCTGAACAGCTCGACCCGCTACATCGTCTGTTGCGATACCGGCCGCCGTAGCGCCAGTGCCGCCTTCGTGCTCAGTCAGCGTGGCTTTGAAGTGTATGTGCTCACCGACGGGATCAGCGCAGTGCCCGCCGAGGCGTTGGTGGGCAGCGCGGCCGCTGTGGTGCCTGCCACCCCGAGTGAGCCGGTTGCCTCTGTCGTCAGCTTGAAACCGCAGATCGTTTCCACCGTGGCCGCGGAAACCGCCGCGCCAACAATCGCCGCGGAGGCGGTGACTGCGCTACAGGGGAATCTGGACTCCCTGCGGCGCGAAAAGCAGGCCTTGGAATCCGCGCAGGCACAATTGGTAGCGCGGGTCAGTGCGTTGCAGGAGGATCTGGAACGGCTGCGGGAAGAGTCACGCGAACAAATTCTGGAATTGGAACAGACCCTCATCGAATCACGCCAAGAGGGTGTTGCGGCGCGCGGCGAATTGCAGGGTCTGAAGGACACCCTCAACACTCAGCGTCAGACCGATGCGGCAATCCGCACCCAGGCCGAGGCGCTGGAGGCGGAACTGTCGGAACGGCGTGCCCACGAAACGAGTGTTCAGGACGAACTCAACACGCTACGCAGCCGGGTAGGTGAGCTGGATGCGGCGTGTGCGGCCGATGCCCAATGGCGCGCCGGTGCGCTTGCCGAACAGGCGCAGCTGCAAGCGCGTATCGATGCCCTGCAACCGCAGGCGGAACAGGCTGCCTTGCAGCTCGGTCGGATCCAGGAATTGGAGGTCGCGCTACGCGCGGCCCAACAACAGGGTACACAATCGCAAGCGGAACAGGCGCAGCGGCTGAGCGAGTTGGAGGCGGCGCTACAGGCGGCGACCGCTTCTCTGGAACAGGCGCGTTGGGACGCCGAGCAGCAGCAGAGTGCCGTGCAGGCGGAACACGCACAGGCATTGGCAGCCGTGCAGACGGCCGCTTCGCAGCAGGTCGTGGCGCTGCAAGCGCAGTTGTCCGCGCTGGAAGAAACCCGTGTCGAGATGGCGACACACCTCGCCACGTACGAGCAACAGTCTGCCGAAGAACGCGCGCGCATCACTGACCAACAGCAGTCCGACCAGCACGCATTGGCCGAATTGCAGGACCGTATCGAGGCACTCACGCAGCAGTTGGCGCAGGCCTCGACAGCGGCAGCGGATCTGCACGCACAGCGCGAGCAGGCGCTGGCGCGCAGCGAGGAATTGGCCGCTGAGCTGACCGCGGCCCGCGCCGATCAGGCCGAAGTGGCGGCGACCGCGCAGGCGGAAAGCGAGCGGCTGCACAGCGACCTCGCGGCCGCCCAGGCAGCACACCAGGCCAGCGTCGACGAGCGCGATGCACTGCAGGTGGCGCACGCGACGGCGCTGCAGGCACAGCAGAGCTTGAATGCCGAACTGGAACAGACGCAGGCGCGGGTGCGCGCGCTCGAAGCGGATGCCAGTGCGCAGGTTACGCAATTGGAGGCCACGCTGGTGGAGCTGCGCCAGCACGTTGATGCCGACGCGCTCGAACGCGCCGCCTTGCAGCAGGATCAGTTACAGCTCCAACAGGAGCGCGACGCCCTACGCACCGACCTGGAGCAAGCGCAAACACGCGTCCAGGCCTTGAGCGCGGACGCCGGCGAACAGATTCAACGCATGGAGGCCGCGCTGGGAACGGCGCATCGCGAACTCCAGACGCAGCAGACCGAACAGGCCGCGTTGAATGCCGCGCATACGGCCTTGGCCGCGGAGCATGCGGCGGCGCAGGCATTGCTGGACGAAACCCAAGCAGACCTCGCGACGGCGCGGGCCGAGGCGAGCGCCGTGCAGGCGGAGCGCGATCGGATGCAGGCCGCTGTTGCCGAACTCGAGACGCGGCTGGCCGCGACCGAGCAGGCGCGTGCGCAGGCCGAGAACGATCTGCGCGCCGCAACAGATGACCTGCGTGCCGAACTCGTCGCCGCAACGGAATCCCAGACGACTCAGCAGGCGGAGGCCGAACAATGCATTCACACGTTGGAGCAGGCGCTGGCCGATGCTCAAGCGAATGCCGAGCAACGCGCGCAGGATGCGCAGGCGGCCGTGGCCGCCGTGCAGATCCAGCGCGATGCATTGCACGGCGAATTGACGGCAGCCACGTCGCAACTTGAGCGCTTGTTGCAGCAGCAATCCGATGCGGCTTCCAGCCAGGACGAACAGACGCAATTGCTGACCCAGGTGCGTGAGCAATTGCACGCGGCCCAGAACCAGATACGCGAGGCCGATGCCACCCACGCCGAGACCGACGCGCGGTTGACCGAAATGACGGCAGCGGCGCGTACCGCCGAGACCGAGTTGGAACAGTTGCGACAGGCGCAGCAGCAGGCGTTGGTGGAAGCCGAGGCCACGGGCCGCGCGGCCTTGACGGAGCAACTGGACGAGCTGCGTTCCGAATTGGACAGCGCCCGCAAGGCGCTGGCGCGTGAACTGGAGCAGCGCGGCAATCTCGCGCAGGCGACGCAAGCGGACATGGAGTCGGCCAAGGCCGAAGCGGCCGCAGCCTTGGAGCGTAGCGAAGCCGCGGTGAATGCGGCCCAGGAGCGACTGGATGTTGCCGAAGCTGCGCGTACCGAATTGAATGAACGGCTCACGGAATTGCGTACGGCCACGGCGCTACAACAACAGGCGCTGCAGACCGAGCTGGACCAGCTGCGCCTGGCGACGACCGCCGACATCGAGGCGACCCAGACGCAGATGCAACGCCTGCGGGAAGAACTGGCCACGGCGCGCAAACTCAGCGTGGGCGATTCCATTAGCGAAGAATTGCAGCGGCTGCACCTGCTGCTCGACCAGGCGCGCGAAGATGCGGCTAGCGCGCGTGCCGACGCCGAGCAGTGGCGTGAGCAGGCGACGGCAGCGACGGTGAGCGACGAATTGACCCGCGTGCGCAGCCAGCTAAGCGATATTCAGCAGCAGGTGGACGAAGCCCGCCAACTGCGCGAGAACGCGGAACAAGAGGTCGCGCAACTACGCCAGGAATTGCAGGCGCGTGATGTTCAGGCGCAGCCGCCAACCGCACAGCTTGCCGAGTCGGCGGTGCGCACCGGGGCCACGCCAAGCCGCGCGGGCCTGTGGATGGGCTTGGCCGCCGGCGTGCTATTGGGCGCGCTGGGTGTCGGCGCGGTGTTCTGGTTTGGCAAACCGGTAGAGGTGGCGCCGCCGGCCGCTGACGCTGCGCCGGCGTCCCAAGTGCTGGCGGTGGCGCCTGCTGAGCAGCCCGCGGCGTCCAAACCGGCGATTCCTGTTGCGGCGCCTGTCGCGCCCGCGCCCGAGGTCGCGCCAGAGGTCGCGCCAGAGGTCGCCAGCGTCGAGACCCCGGAATCGGTCGTAAGCGACGTCGCCATGACCAAGGGGCGGGAATTTCAGGATGACTTGAGTGTAGGTGGTCGCGGGCCACGGTTGGTTGAAATTGCCGCGGCACGCTATGTCATGGGCAGCGGGGCCAGTTCGTTGGATTTCAACGAACGTCCCAAGCACGATGTGACGCTACGCCATTTCGCGATCGGCAGATACGAAGTGACCTTCGAGGAATTCGACGCCTTCGCGCGCGCAACTGGCCGGGCCCTGCCGGACGACAACGGTCTCGGTCGCGGGCGTCGCCCGGTGGTGCATGTGAGTTGGGAGGATGCCACGGCTTATGCCCGTTGGCTGTCCGAGCAAACCGGTAAACGCTATCGCCTGCCTTCCGAGGCGGAATGGGAGTACGCCGGCGGTAACCACGGTCGCAGTTTGTACTGGTGGGGCAATACCCCGGGTGAAAAGCGCGCCAATTGTTTCAACTGCGGCAGCCAGTGGGATGCGCGCTCCACCGCACCGGTGGGCAGCTTCGCAGCCAATCCGCTGGGACTGTACGATACGGCTGGCAATGCCATCGAATGGGTGCAGGATTGCTATCATCCGGATTACGAATCGGCGCCGACCGATGGCAGTGCCTGGGTAAGTGTGGGTTGTACCCGTCGGGTGATCCGCGGCGGCGGTTTCAACAGTCCCGCCAATACGCTGCGCCTGACCAAGCGCGATCAACAGCTCTCCAGCATGCGCATGGACGATCTCGGCTTTAGAGTGGCGCGAGATCTTTAGCGGCCAATCAGGGGTTCGCAGGGAAGGCATAGAATGACTGGGCCGTTAACACAACAGCGACTCTGTCGGCTGGATGACTTGGCGGACCCCGGTACACGCGGTTTTACTCTCCAAACGCAATTCGGACTACGGGACATCTTCCTGGTGAGACGCGGCACGGCCGTGTACGCCTACGTGAACCATTGCCCGCACACCGGCAGTCCGCTCGACTGGCAGCCGGACCAGTTTCTCAACCTCGACCGCACGCTGATCCAGTGCGCAACGCACTTGGCATTGTTTCGTATTGACGATGGCCACTGCGTGGCCGGCCCCTGCACGGGTCAGTCCCTGACGCCGGTGGCGGTGTGCGTGGTGGAGGGGTGGGTGAGTATGGCCGGCTGAGATGGATGCACACCCGCGGTTAAACACTGGGGGCTGCTTGGCCGCTATCTCATTGAGTATGCATGCGACATGTGCTTGGAGGGTCTATGAACAAGCGACGCTGGGTCCGATGGATATGTATTTGCCTGTGCGGGGTGGTGCCCATGTTGTCCGAGGCGGCCAAGATCGCCGTTCCCGAGGCCATCAAGGGGGTGACCAGGGTCGATGCCGAGGGTCTGATTGAACTTGCGGAGCAGATCCCCGATCTGATAATCGTCGATGCGCGCCAGCGTGCCGACCGACGCCAGGGTTATATCCAGGATTCGGTGAGTCTGCCGGACACTGACACGACCTGTGACAGCCTCAAGGGCGTGATTCCTGCGTTGGGTGCGCCGGCGCTGTTCTATTGTAATGGTGTGAAATGCGGCCGCAGCGTGATCGCCCTGCAAATCGCCAAGAGCTGCGGCTATGCCCAGCTGTATTGGTTTCGTGGCGGCTTTGAGGAATGGAAGCAGAAAGGGTATCCGTTCCCGAAGCTGTGAGTGGATAAGACGTATGTCGCTTCGACCGTTATCGCTGCGTGCATTGACCGCCATGGTTGTGTTGATCATGGGCGCGTTGGGCATGTCGCTCGCTTTCGTCACCGGTGAGATCTACCACCGCCTGACGCTGGAGAATCAGCGTCGGGGCTTGTCCGAACTGGTCGGTCTGGCGGTCACCGATGCCTTGACGGAATTGCAGGAAACGGCGCGTTCCCTGGGACTGAGCGTGCAGACCAGCTCTGCTTTCGAACGCGCGTTTGCCGCGCATGACTATACGACTCTCGGATTGTTGTTGAACGAGCAATTTCACCAGTACTTCGTGACGGCGGGCGAGATACGCCTGATCCAGCTGCGTCTGTTCGATACGCAGTTCAAATTGCTTGCGGCCGCCAGTGATGGTCGGCGCGCCTTCCCCGCGACACAGGCGGCCTGTCCGGGCCTGTTGGAGCGTGCCGCGGCTCGTCACGGCCCCGAGCGCTTGCATGTTATTTCGGCGATGTGCGGCGAGGCGGAACCGCTCTACAGTCAGATCGTACCGATTGGCGGATTACGGGTGCGCGGCTATATCGAAGTGATTGCGGATCCTGCCTATAGCCTGGAGATGTTGGAGCCTGCACTGGGTATGCCGCTGCGGTTGCAGGCCCTGTCCGGCGCATTGTTATACCAGTCCAAGGGCTGGCCAGCGCAAGACACCGCCGCTACCGGGCTGGTGGTTGAATATCCCGTGCAAGGCGATAATGGAGTGGTTGTGCACGCGACGCTGCTCAGTGACGTTTCGGAACTGCGCGCGCGGCTGGGTGAAACTTTCCGCAATATCCTCGTGGTCGCCACGCTGGT
>JACRMO010000294.1 GCA_016214925.1 Gammaproteobacteria bacterium | reverse complement strand
TAGTAATGCAGTGCGAGTTTCTTCAGGGCTTGTCGACCGCTCTGAACGGTGTCGACCCAGAAGCCGGCGGTTTCGAGGGTGCGTGACAGATAGGCGCTGAGCGTGGCGTCGTGTTCGCAAACCAGAATGCGTGGGCGGTGCCCCATGATGAACCTCGATTGTCGTTGTCGTTGTCTGTCGCCGCGCGCTGCCTCCCCTGGCTCAGCGGTGTTGTTGCCTGCCGCCCGGCTTCCCACTGCTATCGACTGTGAGGCCGGTTTATTGAATCGCTCCCCCGTCGGGAGCGGTCTTGGTCTGGCCCGGATTCGTGCGCCTAACTCCGGGGTATTGGTGGAGTATTTCAGCGGCTTAGCGTCATGCAATTCGGCTGGGAAATGCGTAAGATGGCGCATGCCGCTGTGCAGCAGGTGCGCAGGATGGCCCGAAGTGTGATGCAGGTCCGGAACGACCCGGATCGCAGGTCCTGAAGGAGGGGTTGCATGCGTCCGTCGCAGTTGCAGAGCGTACTGGATCGGGAATTTCTGAGTACTAGCGAGGGGCACCACACGCCCGTGATGGTGTGGGGCCCGCCGGGTGTCGGCAAGTCGCAAATCATTGCGCAGATTGCCGCGCACCACGACGCGGTCGTGATCGATATCCGGCTGTCGCAAATGGAGCCGAGCGACTTGCGCGGCGTTCCGTTCCGGGTCGGCGATATTGTCGAGTGGGCGGTTCCGGCCATCCTGCCGAATGCCGAGCGTCATGGTCAGGCCGGCATTCTATTCCTGGACGAAATCACCTCGGCGCCACCGAGTGTGTCGGCCGCGGCGTATCAGTTGATTCTGGATCGGCGCTTGGGTGAATACCGCGTGCCGAACGGGTGGGCGATCTTCGCCGCGGGTAATCGTCAGGGCGACCGGGGTGTGACCTACACCATGCCAGCGCCGCTGGCCAACCGCTTCTCGCATTTCGAGTTGGATACCCATCTCGATGATTGGGTTGCCTGGGCCTACGCGAACGGAATCGATGAACGCCTGATCGCATTCCTGCGTTTCCGGCCGGAACTGCTGTTCGACTTCGATCCGGCGCACAATCCGGTGGCCTTTCCGTCGCCGCGGTCGTGGGAATTCGCGCACCGCGCGCTACAGAAATTCGGTACGCATTCAAGTTTGTTAGTGGCCACCTTGCAGGCCTGTGTCGGCCCGGCCGCGGGCATTGAACTGGCAGCTTTCGTCGAGAACCTGGACCAACTCCCCGATATCGATGCCATCGTGCGCGGCGAATCCGTGCCGGTACCGCGCGAAATCGATCTGCAATACGCGGTGGCCTGTGCGCTGGTCGGTCGTGCACTGCGCGCGCGGAAGACACCCGAGGCCAACACCGTGTTCGGCCATATCATCGACTACGCGGGGGCTTTTCCGCAGCGCGAGATGGGCGTGATGCTGATTTCGGATATGCACCGCGCCATCGGCCAGGACCTATTCGCCGTGCCGCAATTCTCCGCCTGGGCGAAGGCGGTGGCCGATGTCATGCTCTATGACATGTAAGAGGCGAGCGTTCGGTACCGCGATGTCATGAGCACGGATCTCGATACTAAACTGAGCGCGGCGCGCACTCGCCTGATCCTGGACAAGCCGTTTCTCGGCGCCTTGGTGTTGCGTCTGCCAATGATCGCCGCCGATCCGAAATGGTGTAAGACCACCGCCACGGATGCGCGGGCGTTCTACTATAACCCCAACTACATGGACGGGCTCACACTCGATCAGACCCAGTTCATGCTGGCGCATGAAGCGCTGCATTGCGCATTGTCGCATTTCGCCCGCCGCGAACATCGCGCCAAACACCGCTGGGATCTGGCCTGCGATCTGGCGATCAATCCACTGTTGGTCAAGGATGGTTTGAAACCGCCGCCCGGCGCGCTCTACCTGGATCAATTCGACGGCCTGACGGCGGAAGAGATCTATCCGGCCATCGCGGATATGGACGACGAGACCGAGACTCTCGATCAGCATCTCTACGATCAGGAAAACAGCAGCAGCGGACGCGGTTCGGGGCAAGGCAATTCGCCGCCGCAACAGGGTGGGCAGTCTGAAGCAAAGTCACATATCAATGCGATTTTCAGCATGAATGCCTCAAATAGCCCCAGCCAACAAGAGAAACAAAAGGCAGAGCCTGCCCCCGATCGTGGCGGAGCTCCACAACCGCCGCCGTTGAGCGAGACCGAGCGGGAACAACTCTCGGTGCAATGGCAGCAGCGGCTCGCGGGTGCCGCGCAACAGGCCTTGCAAGCGGGCAAGCTCGGCGGAGGTCTGGCGCGGCTAGTCGATCATCTGTTGCAACCGCAATTACCCTGGCGGATGTTGCTGGCTAAATATATGACCGCCGTGTCGCGCGACGATTACAACTACACGCGACCCTCGCGGCGGGAAGGGCAGGCGATCTTTCCGAGCCTGCGAGGCAC
Source organism: Gammaproteobacteria bacterium (assembly GCA_016214925.1). GTDB lineage: Bacteria > Pseudomonadota > Gammaproteobacteria > Thiohalobacterales > Thiohalobacteraceae > JAHJQQ01. The sequence continues at coordinate 5,349 of JACRMO010000294.1, read as the reverse complement.
GCAAGTCGATATCGTGGTCGCGCTGGATACCAGCGGTTCCGTGTCGGTCGATGAGATGCGCGAATTCATGTCCGAGATCGATGCGATCAAGGGCCAAGTGCGCGCGCGCGTGACGCTGCATGCGTGCGATGCCGAGTTGGCCGAAGCGGGTCCCTGGGAGTTCGAGCCCTGGGAAGAATTCAAACTGCCCGATGATCTGAAAGGCGGCGGCGGCACGCGCTTCGCGCCGGTGTTCGACTGGGTGCATCGCCGCGACCGTCAGCCGGATCTGCTGGTGTATTTCACCGATGCCGAAGGCGAGTTTCCCGCACAGGAACCTTTCTATCCGGTGCTCTGGCTGGTCAAGGGCAAGGCTAAGGTGCCCTGGGGGCAGCGGGTGCAGTTGAACTGAGCATCTGTGATCGACTGCGCCATTTGGCGATTATCCTTTCAAGTCATTATTCCCGGTGGTCGATAGCGCGTGCAGGGATCGTCCGAAGTATGTCTGACCCGAAGTATGTCTGATGTATTGTCCAATCCACGCGGAGAGCGCATCCTCTGCTCGATGGATGCTTGGTCTGCCGCATCGGGTTTGTTAGGCTAAATGGCAGTCGGAAACGAGGCGGGAGTGTCCGAGGTGAGAAACGGTGGTAGTGCTGCGATGTTTGACCCGGTAACCGCCACACTCGGATGTACGAAATATGCAGCCGGCGAGTGAACAGCCCATTCTTGCCGGAGAGGTTCGGCGACGGATCGAGCAGGTCTACGAATTGCCCCCGATGCCGGTGATGGCGCGGCGCGTGCTGGAGCTGCGCAGCAATCCGGACGCCTCTATCACCGACCTTGCCGGCATTATCGAACTCGATCCCAGCCTTGCAGCACAGGTAGTACGTTATGCCGCGTCGCCGTTCTACGCCTACCACGGTAAGATCGGCTCCATCCATGATGCGATTACCCGTGTGCTCGGTTTCGACATGGTGATGAACATGGCCTTGGGCCTGGCGACCGGCAAATCGTTTCAGAATCCCTGCGACGGCCCATTAGGTTTGCAAGCCTTCTGGCGCCACGCTGTCTATACCGCCACGCTGGTGCAGGCGCTCGCACGGCGTATGCCGCCGGCGACACGACCACAACCAGGGATGGTCTATCTGGCCGGCTTGCTGCACAACTTCGGTTTCCTGCTCCTCGGTCATCTGTTTCCGCCGGAATTCAAATTGCTCAACAAATTGGTCGCCGCGCATCCGGAGTCGCCGGTGACGGCGCTGGAGAAATGTGTGCTCGGGATGGGGCAGGCGCAAAATCTATTGGAGATGGGGCATGCGCAGATCGGCGCTTGGCTGATGCAATCCTGGCATATGCCGGAAGAAATCGTCGTCACACTGCATGAACATCACAATCCCGCCTACGTGGGTGATCATGCGATTTTCCCGCACCTGGTCATGGTGGCCGATCACGTTCTCAAAGGACGCGAGATTGGCGATGCGCCGGATGCCTTGCTGCCGCCTCTGTCCCTGGATGTGGTCGGACTAGGCGAGGACAGCGTATTCGAAATTGCCAGCCAATTGTTTGAGGATTGTTCCTCGCTGGACATGATGGCGCATCAGCTCGCGACGGCTTGAGCCTGTCGTCGACCACATCGATTGCGGCCTTATAAGTCATCCGTATCCCCCCATTAACGACGCTTGGCTGGTTGTCGCAGTATGCGACACGATTTTTGCCGCGCTTAAGTAATCCGACGATTGATCTGTTCCGCAATGGGCCCGCCACCAAGCGGCCCGTCTACTTTATGGGGGAACCCGCAGAACCGCGCATTGAGGGCCCTGTTCAGAGACGGCAGTCAACTTTCTGCCGGTCCATTCTCAGTAAGAACGCGTAAGCATTTTCTTACGAGAGCTGTTGTGTGCGTTGCCGAGACCCAGGGTTTGGCCCCTTTCCCGTGAGAGAATATCCATAGAAAATAAAGACAAATGTGCCTGTATGCATGTGATCTCATAGCACGAAAGGCTTCGTGAAAACCCCTCATCACCTTACCCTGAAGGCCGCGGGCACGTTTCCTGTGTGGGCAATATTTGTCCTTCGGCGGATAAATAAGGTAACGTAGCTTCAGATTGAGTCTATGTGTGGGCTTGTTTTATAACAGCACCCAAAAGCGCAGCGATAGCGACACATAACTCGTGAGCGACCGCGCGCCCTCCGTATAAGGGGGCGGGTAACAACAACAATAATACAGGTCGGGTACACGACATTTTCGACACAACACAAAACGCCAATAACGGCAAATTACGCGGGCGGTTGCAGTGCCCGTGTCCTGTACACATGGATGTGGTGTGCGGGAGACCTTTTTGATGACCGGTTCTGTGGATACTGATTTTCTCGATACAGGCGCGACCCGCAAAGTATTGCGCCTGCTCGATGCATTGCGTCAGTCGCAGGCCGGTAGCGTCATTTATCGTCAAGTCGAGCGGATGCTCGATGAGCTGGTTACATCCAACCATGGCATTCAGCAGGCCTATGCGGGCATCGCCGGCACCTTGCTGGATGTCTTTGCCGGACATCTCCACTCAGGTTCGCCGCTGCAGATCCAAGTGAAACTGCTGCGTACCCGCTTACAACCACCACTTTCGGTGTCAGATCTGCAGGCGCTGCAGCAATACATCGACGTTTATCAAGACCAAATTGCGCACATCCAGGACTTGGATCAGGCGGTGTTTGCCCAGGCTATCCGACCGCTGCTACAGGCCTACGGCATCGAAGACGAGGTCAGTCGGGTCCCCGCGCCGGTGATGGTGGCGAATAAGACGCCCACGTCTGCCTATGTGGCCCCAACGGCGATACCTCCCGTGTTTGTTCACCCCGCACCGGACGCGGAACCGGTGGTGAAGCCACGTCCGTTGGAACCGCTTCCGCCGGAAGTGACACACGCCACGCATCCGGAAACGGAGCGGCAGCCGCACACGTGGCCTCGCCCACAGTTCGAACGTCATCCCCTGGATGGCGTGAATGGTCAGCCTACGCTCGTCCGGGAACCGGAACGCGACGAATCCGGGCCAGTCGGTGAGGCGGACGAGAATCGGGTCAGCGTATACCGCAGTCAGCTCGATGCGCGCCGACGGTATATCCAGGAGCTGCAAGCCGGGCTTTCGCAACAGGTGCTCGACACCATCGCCCAGAATCAGGAATTTGGCGTCTTGCTGGAGGTGGTGCTGAGTGAGCTACGCCAAGTCGGCGAAGTCTCCGATCTGGAAAATCTGCGTTGGACGTTGATCCGTGAGATCGAGAAACTGATGTCTGGACATCACGAGCTCGCGGACAAACTCGATAACACGCATCATTACCTGCAAGTTATCGAATCCGACAGCCGCCAGTTGACCGACGAGCTGACACGGGTTCGACTGCTGAGTCTGACCGACGAACTGACCGGACTCCCCAATCGCCGCGCCTTTCTCCGCCGCCTGGAAGATGAAGTCGCGCGTGTGCAGCGTTATGGCTTCCCCTTGTCGTTGGCCATGATCGACTTGGACAAGTTCAAAGAGATCAACGATAAATACGGCCATGCCGGCGGCGATGAAGTGCTGCGAGTATATTCCAAGAATATACTGTCCATTTTCAGACATCACGATCTGGTGGCGCGCTACGGTGGCGAAGAATTCGCCGTGCTGTTGCCGAATACCGAGCGCGAAGGTGCGCTGCGCGCATTGAACAAGGTCAAGAACCGCTGTGCGGAAACCCGCTGGCAGAGCAATGGTTCGGTGGTGTCAGTGCCGATGTTCTCTGCGGGCCTTGCCTTATACAAGCCGGGCGAAACCTCGACCGCTTTCGTCGAACGGGTGGACAAAGCGCTCTATCGCGCCAAGCGGTTGGGGCGCAATCGCGTCGAAATTGATATGACCTATCAGACCGATGCAGATGAACAGGCACCCACGCAGAAGGGCGCCGAGCCCACCACCTGATAACCCGGCCGGGTTATCGTCTGTTTTGCGCATCATCCCAGCTTCCGTATAATGCCCCCTCCTTGGAGCGGCAGTGGAGAGCATGTGTGGCCACCGTAGAATTGACCAAAGAGAATTTCCAGGATGTCGTCGCCCAGAACGATTTCGTGATCGTGGATTTCTGGGCGCCCTGGTGTGGGCCCTGCCGCAGTTTCGCGCCCACCTACGAGGCGGCCTCGGAGAAATATACCGATATCGTGTTCGCCAAGGTGAATACCGAAGACGAACAGGAACTGGCGGCTTATTTTCAGATCCGCTCCATCCCCACCCTGATGATCTTCCGCGAGAAGATCATCATCTTCTCGCAACCGGGCATGTTGCCCGCCAGCGCCTTCGAGGATCTGATCGGTCGCGCCAAAGAGCTGGATATGGATCAAGTCAGAAAAGACATCGCCGCCCAGGAAAATAACGCCTAAGGCAAGACTTGACGGCCGTATTCTCAGCCGAAGACGATCTCGGCCACGTCGCGGAAATGACTGGCGAAGTGCACCTCCATATCCGAGCGGATATGTTCCGGCAGTTCGTCGTAATCGCGGCGGTTGGCTTCCGGCAGGATCAATTCGTGGATGCGATTGCGGCGTGCCGCGATGACCTTTTCACGTACTCCGCCGATCGGCAACACTTGGCCGGTGAGTGTCAGTTCGCCGGTCATCGCCAGTGGCCGGTGTATGCGCTCGCCGCGTGCCAGTGACAGCAGCGCCGTTGCCATGGTAATGCCGGCGCTGGGACCGTCCTTCGGTGTGGCACCTTCGGGAACATGCAAGTGTACAAATGAATCATCGAAGAAGGTCGGATCGCCCTCATATTGCTTGAGGTGGCTGTAAATATAGCTGTAGGCGATTTCCGCCGATTCCCTCATCACCTCACCGAGCTGGCCGGTGAGTTTGAAACTACGGTTCTTGCTATGCACGCGCGTGGCCTCGATATTGAGTGTGACGCCGCCGAGCGCCGTCCACGCCAGGCCGGTGACCACACCCACGCCGCTGAACGGCTTCTCGCGCTGGAAGAGCGGCTTGCCCAGAAATTCCTCGACCTGGCGCGTACCGATGTTCACTTTGCGTAGTTCCCCGCGCACGAATTTCACTGCTGCTTTGCGGATGATGCGGGCGAGCTGTTTCTCCAGGCCGCGCACGCCGGCCTCGCGCGCATAACCCTCGATAATATGCTTGAGTGCGCTGTCGGAGATCTGCAATTGACTACGCTTAACACCCGCGCGTTCGAGCAGCTTCGGCCATAGATGATTCTTGGCGATCAGCAGCTTTTCGCTGGTGATATAACCGGATAACCGGATCACTTCCATACGATCCAACAACGGTCCAGGGATGGTGTCGAGCTGGTTGGCCGTGCAGACGAACAGCACCTTCGACAGATCGAAGCGCAC
>JACRMO010000293.1 GCA_016214925.1 Gammaproteobacteria bacterium | reverse complement strand
CGCCTCCGAGACGGCCATGATGACGCTCAACCGCTATCGGCTGCGGCACCTGGCACGCGCCAAACATCCGGCCGCCGTCCGCGCCCAACGCCTGCTGGAACGGCCGGACCAGTTGATCGGCCTGCTGATGCTGTGGATCAATTTCATGAACTCGCTGGCCTCGGGGCTAGCGACCTTCGTCGCACTGAAGCTGTTCGGCGACAGCGGTATCGCCATCGCCACCGGCATCATGACCTTTCTGCTGCTGGTATTCACCGACATCGCACCCAAAACACTGGCGGCACTGCATCCGGAGCGCGTCGCCTTTCCAGCCGCCTTCGTGCTCACACCGCTGCTGTGGATTTCCCGCCCCCTCGTACACATCGTCAATGGCATGGCCAATGCTGTACTCAGGCTGGTCGGCGTGCGCGCCGAAGAGGCCGCGGTGCACTCGCTCAGCAGCGAGGAACTACGCACTGTGGTCAACGAGGCCGGCGCCTTGCTGCCGCGCCGACACAAAAGAATGCTGCTCAGCATCCTCGATCTGGAGAAGGCCACCGTCGAGGACATCATGGTCCCGCGCAACGAGATCGTCGGCATCGACCTTGGCGAAGACATCGAACAGATCACCGATCTCATCACCTACACCCAGTACACGCGCCTGCCGGTGTTCGAGGATTCGATCGACAATGTCGTCGGCATTCTGCATCTGCGCAACGTCGTGCCGCTGCTCAAGAGCGGCGCGCTCACGCATGAGGAATTGCGTAGCGTGGCCCGGGAACCCTATTTCATCCCCGAAGGCACCTCGCTCAACCGGCAATTACTGAATTTCCAACGCGAGAGCCGACGCACCGGACTGGTCGTCGACGAATACGGCGATATTCAGGGGCTGGTCGCGCTGGAGGACATCCTCGAAGAGATCGTCGGCGAATTCACCACCGACCCGGCGGCCGTCAACAAGGACATCACATTGCAGGACGATGGCAGTTATCTGATCGATTGCGCCGCCTACATCCGCGATCTGAACCGCGCCCTGCACATCGAACTGCCCACCGACGGGCCAAAGACGCTCAACGGCCTGATCCTGGAACACATGGAAGACATTCCCGAGGCCGGCACCAGTCTGCTGCTGGCGGGTTATCCCATCGAGATCGTGCAGACCAAGGACAACGCGGTGAAGATCGCGCGCATCGATCCGCAACGGCGGCGGCCGCAGACGGGCGAGTAATCAGGTCTCCGCGACGCGCGCGCTGACAAACAACACCGGCACATTCAACCAGAGCTTACCGTCCTCGAACGCGGCGCCGATCCGTTCGAGATGCTGTTGCTCGAAGCGCGCCAGCGCCGCGGCGTCCAGCGTGGCAAGATGTCCGCGATAACCGGTATTCCAGACAATCTCCCACCATTCCTGCGCTGCTTGCAGGTGATAACCGAGCTGTTCGGTCACGCACTCGATCTGTTCGAAACCCGCCTCCGCGAGTAATGCCGTGGCCGCCTCCGCTGTCGCCAAACGCTGCCAGGCGAAATCCTCCGGGCGTATGGACGGACCACCGCAGGCTTGCAACTGCTCGCAGAACCAACCCGCCAGTGGTTGGAAGGCCTCGCTACCGAAACTGGTCAGCAGCAGCCGTCCGCCCGGGCGCAGCACCCGCCGCCACTCACGCAGCGCTGCGGCCATATCCGGCAGAAAGAACAAGCCGAAGGAACAGGTAAGGGCATCGAAATAGCTGTCGCGAAATTCCAGTGCCGCGGCATCCATGGGATGCAGATCGACATTGTGCAGCGCCATGCGCCGGACATTGGCGTAGGCACGGTCCAACATACGCTCGGAAATATCCACCGCCATGATCCGGCCGCCACCGTCCCGATTCCCACTCAGGCGCTGGCCGACCGCAACCGCCACCGCCCCGGTGCCGGTGGCAACATCCAGGATCTTCTCGCCCGGCCGGGGCGCCAAGCGCTGCGCCAGCCGATCAGCCGTGAAGGGGAAGAAGCGCAACGCGGCCCGGTCATAGCCGTCCGCCACCTGATCGAACAGGCGCGCCACCGGCGCCTGCGGTTCTTCATATCCTGTCACGGTCTGTGATCCCTCTGTCATGTTCCCATCGCGGGGGTCAGCCTGGCGGCCCCCAAGAAACCTCTGAATGCGCTTAATTATCGCCCGCTTGCCGCCGCTATACCCACTGATGGTGGACGCTGACCGGGCCGGGCACCGACAACAAGCCCCTGGAATGGAATAGACAACCTTCCCAATCAGCACGTTATTAACAGCACGGGCGCAAAAGGTACCGGCGTAAACCGGACAGCATCATGGCAAAACTGACACTGGCGTTCAAAGACAAAAAACTGAAAATCTTCCCGATCCTGAGTGCGGAGCTCATTGTCGGCCGCGACCCCGACTGCGCCATCCACATCGACAGCCTGGCCGTGCAGCCACGCCATGCACGCATTTTCGCGGACGGCACCTATTACTGCGTCGAAGGTCTGCAAAGCGACGAACCCCTATTGGTCAATCAGAAGCCCCTCGCGGCGGCGGCCACTCTGCAGGATGGCGACCTGATCCAGGTCGGCAAGCACACCCTCAGCTTCAGCAGCGAACCGGCCAAAGAAGGCGTGCAGGTCAATCATGCGCCGATGGGCCGCACCATCCGTTTGGACCGTTCCATGACGCGGCTCGGCAAAACCGGCAAGGAATCGGCCATCATCTCGCGTCGCGAGGACGGTTATCACATCGCTCACCTCGAAGGCGACGCGCCACCGCGGGTGAACGACGTATCCATCGGCGACAGCAGCCAGCTCCTGCGCGACGGTGATCGCATGCACATCGGCAATCTGGAACTACACTTCTACACGGATGGCGGAGCCCCCGCCGCAGCCGAGACTGAAGCCATGCAAGAAGAACAGCGCCGTTTCACGCGGATACCCTTCGACGCCGCCGCCGTGCTCACGAAAGACGGCCACACATGGCCGTGCGAACTCATCGACCTTTCGCTCAAAGGCGCGCTGGTCGGTCAACCGGATAATTGGAACGGACATGCCGACGAGGATTATCAGCTGACCTTGACGCTCGACGACGATGTACGCATCCAGATGGACGTCAGCATCGCGCACATCGAGAACAAGCATGTGGGCCTGTACTGCAAGGACATCGACCTCGACAGCATCACCCACCTGCGCCGTCTGGTGGAACTCAATCTCGGCGATTCCAACTTACTGGAACGCGAGTTGATGGCGCTGGGTTAGCAAAGGAATTCAAGACCGCAAAGTTGGACGCTCACCGATGAGGGGTTGCAAGGGGAGAGAGCGGGCTCTCTCCCCTTGCAGTCAGCACGCGCAGAACTTGTTCGAGCAGGGCGGAATCAAATATTCTCCAACGCCTCGCCCAAGCGCTTCACACCGACAATCTCCATCCCTTCCACACCGCCCTTGGGCACATTCGCCACAGGGACGATGGCGCGTTTGAAACCGTGTTTTTCCGCTTCACGCAGGCGTTCCTGACCGTTGGGCACGGGACGGATCTCGCCGGCAAGTCCGACTTCGCCGAACACCACCAGATCAGTGGCGAGCGGACGGTCGCGGAAACTCGACAACACCGCGAGCACCACCGCGAGATCGACCGCGGTCTCGCTGACGCGCACGCCGCCGACGACATTCACGAACACATCCTGATCGGTGAGCGCGATGCCGCCGTGGCGATGCAGTACGGCGAGCAGCATGGACAGACGATTCTGTTCCAGCCCGAGCGTGACGCGGCGCGGATTGGACAGATGACTTTCGGCGACCAACGCCTGCACTTCCACCAACAACGGCCGCGTGCCTTCGCGCGTAACCATGATGACGCTGCCGGGCACGGGTTCTTCATGGCGCGACAGAAAGATCGCGGATGGGTTGCTGACTTCGCGCAGCCCCTTGTCGGTCATGGCGAACACGCCGAGTTCATTGACCGCGCCGAAGCGATTCTTGATGGCACGGATGACGCGATAACGCCCGCCGGGATCACCCTCGAAATACAGCACCGTGTCGACCATGTGTTCGAGCACGCGCGGCCCGGCCAGCGTGCCTTCCTTGGTGACATGCCCGACCAGAAACAGCGCGGTGCCGGTCTGCTTGGCGAAGCGCACCAGTTGCGCCGCACCCTCGCGCACCTGCGCCACTGAACCCGGCGCCGATTGCAGCAGACTGGTGTAGAGCGTCTGCACCGAATCGATGACCATCACCTGCGGCTGTTCCAAGCGCGCCAGTTCGAGAATGCGCTCAACCGAGGTTTCCGCGACGAGACGCGTATCACCCGCGGCAAGCCCCAAGCGAAACGCGCGCAACGACACTTGCTCGGGCGATTCCTCGCCGGTGACGTACAACGCGCTCATGCGATGACCGAGCGCGCTTAGCGTCTGCAACAACAGCGTGGATTTACCGATACCCGGATCGCCACCGATCAACACCACCGAACCCGGCACCAGCCCGCCGCCGAGCACGCGGTCGAGTTCGGACAATCCGGTTTCCGTGCGTGATTCGGCGCTGGGTGTGATGTCGGCGAGCGTGCGCACCTCGGGCACGACATCGCCGGCGTAACTGCTAAAGCGCGGGTTGGCACTCACCGGCGCGGCGGCGACGGTTTCGATCAGCGTATTCCACGCGCCGCAGTCGCCGCATTGGCCGCTCCACTTGGGCGCCTGCGCGCCGCATTCGCTGCAACTGTAGAGGGTTTTAGCTTTGGCCACGCAGCACTCCGTGCACAAGGAAGACTTAGTTATTTCGTCATTCCGGACGCAGCGTAGCGAAGATCCGGAATCCAGTGGTTCGTGTTCATGTCGCTACTGGATCCTGGCCTTCGCCAGGATGACATCTACAAAATCGATCATACCCCTTGGCAAAATCAATCCAACAAATGCGACACCAACCCATCGGCGAGTTTTGGTTCGAACCAGGTGGACTTGGGCGGCATCACCTCACCCGCATCGGCGACCGCCATCAAGTCCTGCATCGGCGTCGCGTACAGCGCGAAGGCAACACTCATCTCGCCGCTGTTCACACGCTTCTCCAACTCGCTTAAGCCCCGGATGCCACCGACGAAGTCGATGCGCGATTCGCGACGCGGGTCTTGGATACCGAGCAACGGTTGCAGCAGATGGTTCTGCAACAGACTTACATCCAGCCGCGCGACCGGATCGGTCGGCACGAGATCGGCGTTGATGCGCAAGCGATACCATTGACCGTCGAGATACATACCGAACTCGCCGCGCTGCGTGGGCTTGGCCTGGGCACTGCTCGCTTCGACCGTGAAGGCTTTCGTGATCGCATCGAGGAACGCCTGTTTCGTGTGCCCGTGCAGATCCTTCACCACGCGGTTGTAATCCATGATGCGCATTTGCGTGTGCGGGAACATCACGGCGAGGAAATAATTGTAGGCCTCGTCGCCGCTATGCTTGGGATTGGCCGCGCGGCGCGCCGCGGCGATGCGCGAGGCCGACGCCGAACGGTGATGACCGTCGGCGATGTACAAGGCCGGCATGGCGTCGAAACGTTGGGTGATCTCAGCGATGATCGCCGTATCGCGAATCACCCAGAGTCGATGCGCGATGCCGTCGTCGGCGACGACATCGACGTCGGGTTGAGTCGCTGACACCTTGGCCAGAATGCCATCCACCGCGGCATCGGCGCGATACGCCAGCAACACCGGACCGGTCTGCGCGTTCAGCGCGTCGATCTGGCGTACGCGGTCGTCTTCCTTGTCCGGGCGGGTAAACTCGTGCTTGCGGATGCGGTTGGTGTCGTAATCGGCGACCGAGGCCGCGGCGACCAGACCGGTCTGCACATGTTCGCCCATCTGCAACTGATAGACGTAGTAGTAGGGCTGTTCGTCCTGCACTAACACACCCTCACTGCGCAGCTTGGCGAGATTCTCCGCTGCCTTGGCGTACACGGCCGCATCATAGGCATGGATATCCGGCGGCAGATCGATCTCCGGCTTGGAGATGTGCAGGAAGCTGTACGGCTTGCCTTGGGCGCGTTCGCGCGCCTCGGCACTGTTGAGGACATCGTAGGGCGGCGCGGCGACATCGGCAGCGCGGCCGGCAACCGGGCGCAGGCCGGCGAAGGGACGGATCAGTGTGGGCATGGCATCGACTCGGTTGCTGGGACGTGGGTGCTGGATCGTAAAAAGGGGGCCATTCTAACCGCTCGGCCTGATCCACGCGACCCACGGACTCGTGGGTTGGAGTGAGCGCGGTTCGTAGGATGGGTGGAGGCATTTTTGCCGTAATCCATCAATGCCCATCCGCAATTGCGATGGGTTGCGCTTCGCTCCACCCATCCTACCGGCTGCGGAATCAGCGTTCTTACCCACCACTACGCAGCACCGCAATGCGCTCTTCCAACGGCGGGTGACTCATGAACAGTCTTTTCAGACCATGCCCAATGCCGCCGGAAATACCGAACGCGGCCATTTGATTGGGCAGGTGCGGCTGGCCGACGCTTTGTTGCAAGCGTTCCAGCGCGGCGATCATCTTCTGCCGGCCAGCCAGATGCGCGCCACCAGCGTCGGCGCGGAATTCGCGCTGGCGCGAGAACCACATGACGATCGCACTGGCGAGAATGCCCAGCATCAGTTCGGCGACGATGGTCGTTATCCAATACGCCGGGCCGTAGCCGCGTTCGGTCTTGAACACCACGCGGTCGACGAAATGACCGACCACGCGCGACAGGAAGATCACAAAGGTATTCACCACGCCCTGGATCAACGCCAGAGTGACCATATCGCCGTTGGCCACATGACTGATCTCGTGCGCCAACACCGCCTCGACTTCCTCGCGCTGCATGCGCTGGAGCAACCCGCTACTGACCGCGACCAGGGCGTTGTTGCGCGAAGCGCCGGTGGCGAAGGCGTTCACGTCGGGGGCGTCGTAGATGGCCACCTCCGGCATACCGATGCCGGCTTGTTCCGCCTGGCGGCGGACCGTTGCCACCAGCCACTGTTCATCCGGCGTGCGCGGGGTCTCGATGACCTGGGCACCGACCATGCGTTTGGCGGTCCATTTGGAGATGGCCAGCGAGATCAGCGAGCCGCCGAAGCCGAACACGGCGGCGAAAATCAACAGGGCATTCAGATTCAGCCCCACGCCTTGTTCGTCGAGAATGCGCTCCACGCCGAGCAGGCGCAGGGTAATGCTCAGCACCACGATGATCGCCAGGTTGGTGACCAGGAATAGGAATATGCGTTTCATGCGCTTACCTTTTTGCGTGTCTCTTGAAATTGTTGGCGCGGCACCGCGCACCCGGAGCTTGGACCTAGCCGGGATACTGGGGTTCCCGGGCACCGTTTTCAAGCTAATAGGGTATGATTAGTGCATATGATCGCTTGGAGCCCCACCCCGCAAGCCATCGTTTGAGGACGTGGTTATGAACGATACCGATCAGCAATTGAATACCCTGACCCGTCTGGGTCCGGATATGGATGCCAACCCCGACGTCAATGTGGATGCATCGCCGGAACAGGCCGCCCTGTTCCCGCCGCCGGGCCGCTGGCAGCGCCTGTACTCACGCTTGGGCGCGCGTCTGCAGCGCTTCGCGCCCAGCCACATCCCCATCGTTTACAAGATCACGCTGTCGATCTCGGTACTGATGGTCGCCTGCATAGGCCTGTTGGCGACGGTGATTGTGCAGAACCAGAACCAAGTCGTGCGCGACCAGATCGACGACCTCGGCAATACGCTCGCAACCCAGATCGCGCATTCCGCCCTCGAACCGCTGCTCGCCGACGACCGGCTGGCGTTGGGCGTGCTCGCCACCAACCTGACGGCCGAGGGTAATGTGCTGGGCACGGCGATCCTCTCCAGCAAGGGCGAAATCCTCGCCGAAGCCGGGCTGACACCGTTCCAACCGGACGCGCCCTATGCCGGCGAACAGACCGGGATCGACGCGCGCAATCTACGCGGCCTGGAATGGACGGTTACCGCTAAGCATACAAACCGCATGCGCAATTTGGTCGCCTACACCAGCAGCGTGCGTTTTCAAGACGTGATCGCCGGGCATGTGGTGGTGACCTTGAGCCGTTCCTCCCTGGATCAATCGTTGCGCGGCGCCACCCAAAGCATCCTGTTCGCCAGTCTGCTGGTAGTGGTGATCGGCGGCATTCTCACGGTATTCCTCGGTCGCCGCTTGTCCAAACCCATTCATGACCTGATGCACGCCAGCCGTGCTCTGGACGCGGGCCATTATCACTTCCGTTTCGCCGAACGCCGCAACGACGAGATCGGCAATCTGATGACTTCGTTCAACCGCTATGCCGAGGGCATGGAGCGCAGCACGCATATGGAGTCCACCTTGGCGCGCTATCTATCGCCGAGCGTGGCGCGCGAGATCACCACCGGCGGAAGCGCCCAGCAGCTGGGCGGCCAGCGCGTCGAGGCCACGGTACTGTTCGCCGACATCGTCGGCTTCACCGGCATGGCCGAGGGCATGAATCCCGAAGAAGTCGCCAACCTGCTCAACCGCTACTTCGCCCATATTGTGCGTGCCTGCGAGATGAATGAAGGCATGGTCGACAAGTATATCGGCGATTGCGTCATGCTGGTGTTCGGCGTACCGCAATCCGATCCGGAACACAGTTTCCACGGCATCATGTGCGCGCTCACCATCCAACGCTTGGTCGCCATGGAGAATCAGGCGCGCGAACGCCAGGGCATGGCGCCGGTGCGCTTCCGGCTCGGCCTCAACAGCGGCGAAATGCTCGCCGGTAACATGGGCGCGCAGGAACGCATGGAATACACCGTGGTCGGCGACACCGTGAATCTCGCCTCGCGTTTGGGCTCCGCCGCCGAGGCCGGTCAGATCATCCTCACCGAGCAGATCTACAACCGGCCGGAGATCACCGAACGCTTCGTCGCGCGTCCGCACCGTTCCATCCGCCTGCGCGGCATTCAACACCCGGTGACCACGTACGTCGTCGAAGACGTGAAGCCGGAGTATAAAGAAGGCTTCGAACGCCAAATCCAACAGCTCTGGTGGCAGGGACACCGTCGTACCGCCTAATGAATCCATCACGCACGCTGCTCCCCATCCTGGTATTGATAGCCGGCCTGCTGCCGGGCTGCGCCCTGTTGCAGAAACCGGTACCGCCCGAAGACACGCGACTGCGCACGGCGCTGGAGGAATACACCAGTGCAAAATCCACCGGCACGCACGACGCCGACAGCACGGCGCGCGAACAACTCGCGCGCGCGCGTTTGAGTTACATCGACGCCGCGCTGGATGCCGCCGCACGACATCAACGCGCCGGCGAATGGTTTCAGGCCCAACAACTGCTGGACGAGGCACTGAAACAGGTTCCCGACAGTCAGCAGTTGAGTGAAGCGCGCGCACGGATCGAAACCGAGATCGCCGCACGCCAGCGTACAAACGATTGCCAACTCGGTGCCGCGCGCGCGCGTTACTTGTCCGACAAGGCCGAACTGCTGGAACAGCGCTCCCCGCTGGAATCCAAAGATTATCTGCAGGATTGGAAGACTAAACGCGAACGCGAGGAACTCGACCAGTTGGCCGGGCAACTGCGCGACTGCGCCGGCGCCGCGTTGGACGACAAACAACTGGACGTGGCCGAGGAAACCCTGACCGCCGCCGAACGCATCAACGGCACGGAATTCGTCGCTGACGAGCGCCAACGTCTTGAGCAGTTGCGCAAACCGGCACCCGTCATCAAACCCACGGTGGAACCAGCGCCCAAACGCCCAGCCGTGGATACCCCGCAACAACGCATCCGCAAGGCGCGCATCGCCCTGCAAAGCGCCATCACCCGTGGCGACCTGCGTCAGGCCAAGACGCGCATCGTCGAACTGCGTCAGCTCGAAGGCGATTCGCCGCAACTGCTGGAACTCGACAAATCCGTCAGCGACGCCATCGCCGCCTACATCGCCGAAACCCACGAACGCGCCAACGTGCTCTACCGCGAGCAACAAATCGAACAGGCCCGCGACCTGTGGCAGAAGATCCTGGAACTCGACCCCGAGGACATCCAGGCCCGCGCCAACATCGAACGCGCCGAGCGCGTGTTGAAGAAGTTGGAGGAGTTGCAGGGCATCACGCCGGAGACGGCGCCTGCGCCGACTGAGCCGACCACCACCGCACCGGCGACTACCGCGCCGATAACCACAGCACCAACAACCATCGTACCGGCAACGCCTGTGCCTACGCCGGCAATTACTGCGCCCGCACCGACTTCGACTACTCCGGTCCCGCAGACGACCACACCCGCGCCCGTTCCGGCGCCCTGAAGCAATCGTAGGTTGGGTTAGTTGCCGCACCTGTTGGGGTTCGGCGCGCTGCACCTCATCCCAACCTACATCAGCATGCGTAGCCTGGGTTGCGCGGCTTTACCCGCCGCAATTTGTTTCGGATGCGGCAGTTCTTCGAGGCATATGCCGGCGATAAGAAAGTGTCACCACTGGTGACACAATTACCCTGGCCCCACAACCTCATCATTCTCGGGCAGTCCAAACGCCCGGAAGAACGCGAGTTCTACCTGCGCATGGCCGCCCATTAAGTAGCCTGGGTTGAACGGAGTGAAAACCGGGGCAGCGCTGTGTGGCAGGCAGTATGAAATTCCTATATAGACGAACGCACCAGGTACTACGTACTATTCGATCTAATTAAGAGCTAGGGTTTCTATGAAACGGATCGTAGCAACAATCGGATTGTTGGTAACACTCCCCGCTGTCAGTCATGCGGAAATTGAGAAAATTGCGTTGCCGTGTGAGACCGGTATTTGTTTTTATTGGTGGCCGAAGCTCCCAACTGTCAAAGGGTGGCACCAAGACCGCGAAAACAGCCACCTATTCAGCGCTAATGCTCAAGCACCCGATGGCTACACCTTCAAGAATGCCGAGTCCGTCATCTATGCCAAGGCACTCTACAAACCCAGGATTCCGGA
>JACRMO010000292.1 GCA_016214925.1 Gammaproteobacteria bacterium | reverse complement strand
GGCACCCGCGGCAGTGCTGGCGCGTTTACTTACTCAGCCAACCTGCAACATAGCGACACCGACGGCGTGTCCGCATTGAGCAATCGCTTTCGCCAGCCCAACGGCGTGCTCGACAACGATAGCCATGAGAATTACAACGCTAGCACCCGCTTGGGCTACAAGGCCAGCGATGCCCTGAGCTTCGATCTGTCCACGCGCTATCTGCACACCCAGAACGATCTGGACCTGAACAACAGCTATACGGCCGACGACTCCGACAGCGCGGGCGATGCCGATCAATGGTTCCTCGGTCTCAACACGCATCTGACCTCGCTGGACGGCCGACTGGAACAACGCCTGGGTCTGAATTATTCCGCCATCGACCGCAAAGATTGGGACGATCCCGACGCCAGCAATCCCGGCGACTATTCGCGCGAACACAATCGCGGCTGGAAGCGTAAAGTCGATCTGCAGAACGACTTCTATGGCATCGAGGACCACATACTGACGCTGGGCCTGGAAACTGAACAGGACGTGGTGCGTTCGGTGTTGGATTCAACTTCGCTGTGGGGTATGTACGCCTCGGCCACCCAAGCCGATGTGCGCAACAACGCTGTGTATCTTCAGGATCAGATCCAGGTCACCGACGCCTTGTCCGGCACCGTGGGCCTGCGCAGCGACGATCACGATAATTTCGACCGCGAAACCACCTACCGATTGGCGATGGCCTACCAGTTGAAAGCGACCGACACACGGCTACGCGGCTCCTACGGCACCGGCTTCAAGGCACCGACCGCGAATCAGTTGTACACCCAATCGGTCTCCAGCTTCGGTCCGTTCAGCGGCAATCCGAATCTCACGCCGGAGACCAGTCAGGGTTGGGAACTCGGCGCGGATCAGACGCTGGCCGCGGAGCAATTGCGTTTGGGCCTGACCTATTATCGCAACCGCATCAGCGATCTGATTGTCTTCACCGATGACTTTGCGACGTTGCAGAATCTGAGCAGCGTAGACACCAGCGGCATCGAGTCCTATGTAGAGTGGGATGTGAGCGAACGGTTCTCCACGCGCCTCGATTACGCACACACCCGCGCCCAGGACCGCAGCACTGGGGAAGAACTGCGCCGTCGACCGCTGAACAAGGCCACGCTGGGGCTCGACTATCAGGCCACACCGAAGCTGGGCCTGCATGCCGAAACGATCTACATCGGCGAGCGCTATGATACCGATGCCGTGAACTTCAGCCGCATCCTGCGTCCGGGCTACACTTTGACCAATCTCGCCGCGCAGTATCAGATCGACGCCCAATGGCAGTACTTCCTGCGCGTCACCAATCTGTTCGACCGCGACTACGAAGAACCCGATGGCTTCGAGCAACCCGGCATCGGCGCCTTTACCGGCGTGAAGCTGGCCCTCTAGAGACCCAACCCGCATGACAGCGCCACTGGCCAGGGCATACAGGATGAATGACGCGGACATGATCGAACCGTCCGCGCGCATGCGCACACCCTTACTGGCGCCATTGCTGGCACTCTCGTTGATCCTGCATGGCGTGGCCTTCGGCCTCTGGCCGAATGCCACCATCGTGATCTCCGAGCCCGTGCCGGCGGCGCGTGTCGCCCTGCAATTGCAGCATCCTTCCGTTGCGGGCAACCGTCATGCCGATGCGCAAGCTGCCGCTGCGGTTCCTGCGCCCGCGCCCCCCGCACCCCTCGGGACCGCCGCCCGGCAATCGCCTCAACGGGCACAGAACACGCATATGCCGGCGCGAAAGCCATCCCGCGACAGCATCGCGGCACGCCCCAGTACGACGCCCAACGCAACGCTCACCGATACGATCAGCGCAGCTAGCGCGACCAATACAACGCTCCCGGTTACGAGCACACACGCGCAAATCGATAACACGGCCACGGCCGACGACGGCGATGCACTGCGCAGTCGGTTGAACGGCAGTCTCCAGAACGCGCTACTTGCCCACTTCGAATATCCGCCGATCGCGCGCCGCCGTGGCTGGGAAGGCGTGGTGCATATCGGTCTGCGCGTCGAGGCCAACGGTCAGCTCAGCCGGTTGCGCCTTATCGCCACCTCGGGACACAACGCCTTGGACGCTGCCGCACTGCAAAGCCTTGGCCGTGTCGGACGCTTACCGGATGTCATACACTGGCTGCATGGTCGGCAGTTCGATATGGTGTTACCGATCCGTTATCAACTCATCGACAGCTGACACACCCGCATGGGCAACCGCCTCTCCAAGATTTACACCCGCACCGGCGACCAGGGCGATACTGGCCTGGGCGACGGCACGCGTGTCGACAAGGACAGCCTGCGCGTCGAGGCGTACGGCAGTGTCGATGAACTCAACAGCCACATTGGCCTATTGCTCGCGCAAACCGCTGTCACTGAAAACTCTCGCGCGACACTCATCGACATTCAGCACGATTTGTTCGATCTCGGTGGCGAGTTGTGCATACCCGGCCACGCTGCCATCAGTGACGTTCACATCGAACGGCTCGAACAGGCGCTCGACGCCCTCAACGCCGATCTCCCCGCACTGAAAGAATTTATCCTGCCCGGTGGCAACATCGCCGCCGCGACCGCGCATGTCGCACGCGCCGTGTGCCGCCGCGCCGAGCGCCGCGTGGTCAGTCTGGCCCGACAAGAGGCCGTGAACGCGCCTGTCATCGCGTATCTCAATCGTCTTTCCGATCTGCTGTTCGTGATCGCCCGCGTGCTGGCGCGCGCCGATGGCGGTGAAGTGCTGTGGCGGCGCGATCGCTGACGATGAGCCACTTCCCCGACATCCTGCGCACGCTACCGTCGGTCGAACACATCGCGCGCCTCGAACTCGGCGATGCCCAGGGACAGCCCGTCGGCATCATCGAAAACCGTCCCGGCAGCGCCGGTTCGGTCGCGGTCTACAACGCCGTGACACGCCCCGATGGCTGGCTGGACCCTGGCGCTGCAGTACACGCACTCACGCTGTATGCCGAACATACAGCAGACGCTCGCGCCAACCCCGGCAAGCATCCCAACATCGATCGATTGCTGGCGCTCATCGACAACGGCCAACGCCTGCACGTCCGAAGCGTTTCCCGTTAAACCGGCGTCGTATACACTCGCGCCTCTGCTCCCTATCCGGTCTCAGCGTTTATGAAAGCTCCTGTCGTCGTCATCGGCATCGGCGAACTCGGCGCGATGTTCGCGCGCGGCCTGTTGCGCCTCGGTCATCCTGTCCATCCCATCACGCGCGCCATGGACATGAATGTGGAAGCGGCCGCCTTGCCCGACCCCGAAATGGTCTTGCTGGCCGTGGCGGAAAAAGATCTGCATGCCGTCTTGCACGCCATCCCCAGCCCGTGGCGCTCACGTCTCGCGCTGCTCCAGAATGAGTTGTTGCCGCGCGATTGGCTGGAGTCCGGTCTCACGCAACCGACGGTGATCTCGGTCTGGTTCGAGAAAAAGCGCGGGCAGGATGCAAAAGTGCTGCTGCCCTCGCCCGCCTTTGGTCCGCACGCACAGTTGTTGACCGATGCACTGAACGGCATCGGTATCGACGCGCGCGTGCTGGCGACCCAAGATCAATTGCTGTTCGAACTGGTGCGCAAGAATGTCTATATCGTCACCACCAACGTGGCCGGTCTGGTGGTCGGTGGCACGGTCAGCGCGCTGTGGCGCGAGCATGCGGATCTCGCACGGGCCGTTGCCCAGGATGTCATCGTGATTCAGGAACACCTCACCGCCGCGAGGTTCGATCACTATGCGTTGATCGCCGGCATGCTGGAGGCCTTCGACGGCGACCCGCAGCACGGCTGCATGGGCCGCAGCGCGCCGGCGCGATTGCAACGCGCGCTGGAGCAAGCGGATGCGGCGGGTTTGGCGGTACCGAAGCTGCGCGAAATTGCCGCGGCACAGAAAAACTAAGCTGGCATCTCCATGCCCTTCGGCACCGGCCCATACGGCTCTTCGCGATGCTGATCGTGATAATGCATGCGGTATTGGGTGAAGCGTTTGAGATCGTCGAAATGCAGGAAAGGATTGCCGGCGATCTGTTCACGTAGCGTGGAGGTTTCGGCGACCGAATAATTGTGCCCGGGCCGGATCAAGGTCGCTTCCGGCAGCTTCTCGCGCATATCCTTCAGCGTCCAGAACATTTGTTCCGGATCGCCACCGCGCAGGTCGCAACGGCCGCAGCCGTAGACGAACAGCGTGTCTCCGGTAATCAGATCGTCGCCCAATTGATAACAGGCGGAACCCGGCGTGTGGCCCGGTGTGTGCAGGATCTTGATTTCGGTGTCGCCGAGGGCGATGCGTTCGCCACCGTGATGCAGCGTCGGCAGATCCAGATACCGCCCCCAGAACTGCGCCTCGGGTTTGAGCAGATGCACCTGCGCGTCGTAACTGCGCAGCAATGCCTCGATGCCGTTGATGTGATCGTGATGGCTGTGGGTCAGCAGCACGTCGGTGATATTGAGCCCGTGCGTGCGCGCCAGCGCGAGAATCTCCGGTACATCCCAGGCGGGATCGACAACGGCCGCGCGGCGGGTGCGCAGGTCTTCAATCAGATACACGAAGTTCGCCATCGGCCCGAGTTCGAGGGCGTGGATACGGTACGGGGTTTCTGTCGCCATGGCGGACTCCTTGGCTATTCCATAGACACTACATGTCGGTCGCATTATGGCCGAAGGCCTTGCCGGCCACTACACTTCCACACAGCCAACGATCCACACAGGTACGCTGATGAATATCCATATAGTCCATCCCGATCCCGGCCAGGAATACGCCTTTGTCGAAGGCTGCGGCATTCTGGAAAGCTGGAACGATCCCGATGATCCGCAAGCCTCCATCGCACAAGCGCGGGTCGCGCCAGGTAACATCACGCGCTGGCATGCGCTCAGCGGCGTGACCGAGCGCTATCTGATTCTGCGCGGCAGCGGGCGGGTCGAGATCGGCGATGCGGTGCCGGAAGCGGTTAACGCGGGCGATGTGGTGGTGATCCCGGCCGGCGTGCGCCAGCGCATTGCCAACACGGGCGCGGAGGATTTGCTGTTCTATGCGATCTGCACGCCGCGTTTCACACCGGCGTGCTACGCGGCCCTGGAGTGAGCGGCACCAGGCACATCCGACGTATCCGGCTGGCCGAATTGGCTGCGCAATTTGCGCACGGTCGCCGGGCCGATGCCGGGCGTGGCCAGCAGCGCCGCATCCGCGGCTATGCGCACCTGTTCGGCGGTGCGGAAACCGGCCGCATACAAGGCCTGCGCGATCCGCAGGTTGATGCCGGCCGCCTTCACCGCACGGAAAAACTGCCGCGGGTCTTCGCCGGTCGATGGGCTGGGGGTGGACGGCGTGGCGGGCGCCGAACTGCGCGCGGGAACGGCACCCTCAGCGCGCTTCGAACCCATCGATTCGGCACGACGTTGGATCCGCTGCCGTGGCTCTATCGCACTGGCCGCGCTCAGCCCCGTGGCCCGCAGGAAGTGGCGCGCCGCAACCAGCAGCAGCCCCGCCGCCAGCCACTGGGCAAGACACACATTCGCGGGCAATTCCACGAGTACGCATTGGGTCGCCAAGCCGGCCGCCCAGGCGACACACAGCGCGGCGAATACCGCGAAACCGGTCGACCAGAGTCGCGCCGGCCGACGCGGCAGCCACCGCCGGACCTGCTGCGCAAGCCAGACACCCAGTACATCGAACCAGGTGCGGTCTTGGTATACGTCGTCGTGATGAAATTGCATAGGCGCTCGATCCATGTGAACCACTATCCCAAAACTCATCCCGGTGAATCCGTGAACGCCGCCACAATCAGCGCCGCCGGTTGAATTCGCGCGAGTATATCGCCACCATCGCGCATCCCACAGCGTACCGCAACAAGGTCTTGTGCATGCCGATTCCAGAAGATGACACGTTCACGGCCGGCCTCGACCCGCACAGGCCATCCGCTCTATGAGCGCGCCGAAACTCGTCTTGCATCCGCAGGCCCACGACCTCGCACCGTCCCGCGAGGCGATCGCCCTGGCCTTGCACAACATCGGCCTGATCGGCGCGGCCTTCTCGCTGGACGGGAACACGCATTTCCAGACCGGCCCCGATTTTCTGGACGGCATCAGTTTCCTGGGCTGTGCCCCGTCGATCCAACTGGACCCACCCGCACAGCAGATCACACACGCCGCGCGCAGCGGCCAGTTCTGCCATATCCATATACCTGCCGTCACCGAGCAGCCGCGCCTGCGCTGCAGAATCGGCCAAGGTCCGCGTTGTCGCCGCTGTCGGGTCGACATCCCACCACACCTGATATTAGTGCCGAGCGCGCTCATCGCCTGTCCCGACTGCGGGCACATATCCCCCGCGGCCGGGCTGAATTGGCGTCAATCCGGCGGTTATGCCCGGGTGTACCTGGACATATGGGGCATCCACACCGGCGAGGCCGTGCCCAGCGACCGGCTGCTCGACCGCCTGGCCGTGGCCAGCGGCGTGCCGTGGCGGTTCTTCTATATCGAAGACTGACAAATCCTGCGGATGAATCTCAGGCCACAGTTGTGCCAAAATGCCGCATCGCCGATTCACCGACGCCCGGCAGTTCCCTGGGCCAAAGGCCAACCGCATGTCCGCTGAAGAAATGTCCCAGGAAGAACGCATCCTACTCATGATGAAGCGGGTGCTGACGGATGTCGCCAAGGACACCCACGCCAAACCGGGCTTCCGGCATCCGCTGTCCGACAGTACCGTACAGGGCATCCGCGAATGTCTCGCGCTGATCTCCGCGCGCGAACGGGAACTGGTCGAGGCCCGCGGCAAGTCCATGAATAAACGCCCGCGCTTCATCGACGAACCGCAGAAAACCGTGGCGGTCCCCCTGAGCAGTCTCGGCCGCAAGAAAGACAAGCCGGGTACCACACAATAACTGCGCAGCCTTTCCGGTTTATAGCAGCACCGCCCCGTTCTGCCGCATAGTGTTTCCAAGCACGGTTTGAGGACTCCAACATGAGTGAATTCACCAAAGCCAGTCAGGAAGACCGCGTGTACCTGACCCGCAGTATCATCAGCTTGTTGGAGAGCTGGGGCATCGGCCTCTCGGAACAGGTTGTCATCCTGGCATTACCCAGCGAGATTACGGCCCGCAACATGCGCCGCTATCAGACGGATACGCCCTTCCCGGATGATCCTGACGTGCTGGAACGCATCGAACATCTGATCGGCATCGCCGACGCCCTGCGCACCACCTTTCCGCGCAACCCGCAGATGGGGCCGCTGTGGATGCACCGCCGCAACAAACATTTTCGCCGACGCACGCCAGTCAATCTGATGGTCGAGGACGGACTCGACGGCGTGATCGCCGTGCGCACCCACCTGGACTGCTCGTTCGCCTGGGCCAGTTCCGGTTCCACCGCCGGCTAAGCGCCAACCAGCCGAAGCACCAACAAAAACCCCGCCTTGATGGCGGGGTTTTGTTTTTTAGCTCCGCGGCAAGCGCATCACGCCACTACCACTACCATTACCCGCTGGCCTGCAAACCACTTCTACCACCGCGAGCGGGCATCGTCGTCAGCAGAGAGATCTATCAGCCACGCACTGGGCGAACCCGCGCGGCCGCCTGCTTGGCGCGTGCGCGCGCGGTGTCAGTATCGTCCGCGCAGGCGAGCGCCACACCCATACGTCGGCGCGTGAACGCCTCCGGCTTGCCGAACAAACGAATCTCCGATTCCGGCACGCGCAAGGCCTCATCGACACCTTCAAAGGCGATGCCGGCCGCTTCCATCGCACCGTAGATCACCGCGCTGGCGCCCGGCCGGCACAACGCGACCGAGACCGGCAAGCCGAGAATCGCGCGTGCATGCAAGGCGAATTCACTTTGCGTCTGGCTGACCATGGTCACCATACCGGTGTCGTGCGGACGCGGGCTCACTTCACTGAACCACACCTGATCGCCGCGCACGAACAACTCCACGCCGAAGATACCGCGCCCACCCAAACCTTCGGTCACCGCACCTGCAATCTCCTGCGAACGCGCCAGCGCGGCCGGCGACATCGGCTGCGGCTGCCAGGATTCGACATAATCGCCTTTGACCTGCACATGACCGATCGGCGCACAGAAATCCGTGCGCACCTGAGCGTCCTCGCCGAGCGAACGCACGGTGAGCAAGGTGATTTCGAAATCGAACTCGATGCGTTCCTCGACGATGACGCGACCGCGGTTCACACGCCCGCCCTGCATTGCGTAATCCCAGGCGGCCTGCAGCTGCTCCGGCGCATCCACCGCGGACTGGCCCTTGCCCGACGACGACATCACCGGTTTGACGATGCAGGGATAACCCGTCACCTGTTCGGCGGCGGCGCGCAGTTCCTCGTAGCTGTCGGCGAAGGCATAACGCGAGGTCGGCACACCCAATTCCTCGGCAGCCAACCGACGGATACCTTCGCGGTTCATGGTCAGCTGCGCGGCGCGCGCGGTGGGAATGACCTCGGCCAGCCCCGCGGCCTCGATCTCGGCCAGCATCTCGGTGGCGATGGCCTCAATCTCCGGCACGATGAGGTGCGGACGTTCCTGCTCGACCAGGGCACGTAGCGCGACCGGGTCCGCCATATTGATGGTATGCGCGCGATGCGCGACCTGGTGCCCGGGGGCGTCGGGATAGCGATCCACGGCGATCACCTCGACGCCCAAACGTTGCAAGGCGATGATCACCTCTTTGCCCAATTCGCCACTGCCGAGCAGCATTACACGGGTTGCTGTCGCCGACAGCGGGGTACCCAAACGCATCGCTTTCTCCTCGCTTCCTCAATTCCGACACAAATTGCGCGCAAATCCGGCCATAAAGTTGGCATACCTGCGGCCGTTACAACTGGCATGTCGGGTCTGACAAAAATCAATCGAGACCCGGATAGCGTGTAGTTTCAGGGAATGTCCACGCCAAAGCCAGCTCCGGAAGAGCATGTGTTCCCCCCCTACTTCCGCGCCGGGCAAGTGTACCTGGCACCGTATTCGTAAGAGGAAACGGCATGAAGGTACAGGCATTTTTCGACGATGGGCGCACCTTTACCTTGACCTAT
>JACRMO010000126.1 GCA_016214925.1 Gammaproteobacteria bacterium | reverse complement strand
GCCTCCCCTTCGCCCGCGAGACGGATGCGATCGCCTTCGTCCACGCCGGCTGGGATCTTGACCGACAGCGTCTTCTGGCGCTTGATGCGGCCGACGCCGGAGCAGGTATTGCACGGCGTCTCCACCACCTTGCCGCTGCCGTGGCACTTCGGGCAGGTCTGCTGGATCGAGAAGAAGCCCTGCTGCATGCGAACCTGTCCCTGTCCGTTGCAGGTGGGGCAGGTCTTGGGTTGCGTACCCGGCTTCGCGCCGCTGCCGTGGCAGGTCTCGCACTCCTCCATCGTGGGGATGCGGATGCGCGTTTCCGTCCCGCGCGCGGCTTCCTCGAGCGAGATCTCGAGGTTGTAGCGCAGGTCGGCACCGCGATAGACGTTGGAGCGCTGGCGGCCGCCTCCGGCATTGCCGAAGATCTCGCCGAAGATGTCGCCGAAGGCATCGGCGAAACCGCCGAATCCCGCGCCGCCCGCACCTGCGGCGCCGGCCGACGGGTCCACGCCGGCGTGTCCGTAGGCGTCGTAGGCCGCGCGCTTCTGCGCGTCCGAGAGCATCTCGTAGGCTTCCTTCGCCTCCTTGAACTTGTCCTCGGAATCCTTGCTGTCCGGATTGCGGTCCGGGTGGTGCTTCATCGCGAGCTTGCGGTACGCCTTCTTGATTTCCTCTTCCGAGGCGTCCCGGTTCACGCCGAGCGTTTCGTAGTAGTCGCGTTTGGCCATTGGGTTTTCTGGTGATGCGTTTGGGCTTGAGGCGTCCGGCGCGCTGAAATGCGCAAGGGGCGAGGCGCTTGCGCGCCTCACCCCTCACCCTTTGCGCCTCACGAAGAACTTACTTCCGATCCTTCACTTCCTCGAACTCGGCATCGACCACGTCGCCGTCGCCCTGGGTCGAGCCGCCCCCGGCGCTCTGGGTTGCGCCCGCTCCGGCACCCGCGCCGGCCCCGGCGGCCGCCTGCTGCTGCGCATACATCTGCTCGGCCAGCTTGTGCGACGCAGCCGTCAGCGCCTCGGTCTTCGCCTCGATCGCCTCCTTGTCGCCGGACTTGATCGATTCCTCGGCGTCCTTGAGCGCGGCTTCGATCTTGGCCTTGTCTTCGGCGCCGATCTTGTCGCCGTGCTCGGCGAGCGATTTCTTCACCTGGTGAGTCAGTCCGTCCAGCTGGTTGCGGGCGTCCACCAGCTCGCGCAGCTTGCGATCCTCCTCGGCGTTCAGCTCCGCGTCACGCACCATGCGCTCGATCTCGGCTTCGGTGAGACCCGAGCTCGCCTTGATGACGATCTTGTTCTCCTTGCCGGTGGCCTTGTCGCGCGCCGAGACGTGCAGGATGCCGTTGGCGTCGATGTCGAACGTCACTTCGATCTGCGGCAGCCCGCGCGGTGCGGCCGGGATGCCTTCGAGGTTGAACTCGCCCAGCAGCTTGTTCCCGGAAGCCACGCTGCGCTCACCCTGGAGCACCTTGATGGTGACCGCGGGCTGATTGTCGTCCGCCGTGGAGAACACCTGGTTCGACACCTGGTTCGCCTTGGTGGGAACCGTCGTGTTCTTCTGGATGAGCTTGGTCATGACGCCCCCGAGCGTTTCGATGCCCAGCGACAGCGGCGTCACGTCGAGCAGCAGCACGTCCTTCACGTCGCCCTTCAGCACGCCACCCTGGATCGCGGCACCCACGGCCACGGCCTCGTCGGGGTTCACGTCCTTGCGCGGTTCCTTGCCGAAGAACTCCTTCACCTTCTCCTGTACCTTGGGCATGCGCGTCTGGCCGCCGACCAGGATCACGTCGTCGATGTCGGAGACCTTCACGCCGGCGTCCTTGATGGCGATGCGGCAGGGCTCGATCGACTTCTCGATCAGGTCCTCAACCAGGCTCTCGAACTTGGCACGCGTCACTTTCACCGCGAGGTGCTTCGGACCGCTCGCGTCCGCCGTGATGTACGGCAGGTTGATCTCGGTCTGCTGCGAGGACGAGAGCTCGATCTTCGCCTTCTCCGCGGCATCCTTCAGCCGCTGCAGCGCGAGCACGTCCTTCGACAGGTCCACGCCCTGGTCCTTCTTGAACTCGCCGATGATGTATTCGATCAGGCGATGGTCGAAGTCCTCGCCGCCCAGGAAGGTGTCGCCGTTGGTCGCGAGCACTTCGAACTGCTTCTCGCCGTCGACGTCCGCGATCTCGATGATCGAGACGTCGAATGTGCCGCCGCCCAGGTCGTACACGGCGATCTTGCGATCCTTGCCGCCCGACTTGTCCATGCCGAAGGCGAGCGCCGCCGCGGTGGGTTCGTTGATGATGCGCTTGACCTCAAGGCCCGCGATCTTGCCGGCGTCTTTGGTTGCCTGACGTTGCGAGTCGTTGAAGTAAGCCGGCACGGTGATGACCGCCTCGGTGACGGCCTCGCCCAGATAATCCTCGGCGGTCTTCTTCATTTTCATCAGCACGCGCGCGGAGATTTCCGGCGGGGCCATCTTCTTGCCCTGGGCCTCGACCCAGGCGTCGCCGTTGTCGGCCTTGACGATCTTGTACGGGACCAGGTCAATATCCTTCTGCACGACGTCTTCCTGGAAGCGGCGGCCGATGAGGCGCTTGACGGCGTACAGGGTGTTGGCCGGGTTGGTCACGGCCTGACGCTTGGCGGACTGACCGACCAGAATCTCGCCTTCGTCGACGTAAGCGACGATCGACGGCGTGGTGCGATCACCCTCGCTGTTCTCGATCACGCGCGGCTTGCCACCTTCCATGACCGCCACGCAGGAGTTGGTGGTGCCCAGGTCTATGCCGATGATCTTTCCCATGTTCGTTTCTCCAGAAGGTATTTAATAACTATTCAAAATTCCGGGCGGTTGCATGAATGCCCCCGCTGTCTAACTGGTTGTCCAGGTAAATGGTGGCGGTTGCCCGCCAAATCAAGCCCGCACGTCGACACCCGCCCCCGAATTCGGACCTGAACCGGCATCCGCGCCCGGTGCCGCCTTGGACACGATCACCATGGCCGGGCGGATCAGGCGGTCATTCAGCAGGTAACCTTTCTGCATCACGGCCACCACGGTATTGGGTTCCAGATCGGCGCGTAGCTGGATGGACATGGCCTCGTGGAACTGCGGGTTGAAGCGCTCGCCCTGCGGGTTTACTTCGCTGATGCCGAATTTTTCCAGGACACTGGCCAGCATCCTCAGCGTCAGTTCGCTGCCCTCGATGAGTTTGGCCGGGTCGATGTTCTGTCCCTGGCCGGCTGCGGCAATGCCCATTTCCAGGCTGTCGCGCACCGGCAGCAGGGCGCCGGCGAATTTCTCCAGGGCGTACTTGTGGGCGTTTTCCAGGTCGCGCACACCGCGCTTGTGCAGATTGTCGAGCTCGGCCTGCATACGCAGACACTGGTTCCAATGCTCGTCGGCCTTGGTGCGGGCATCTTCCAAGAGGGCGTGCAGTTCGGTCGGGGCACCCGCATCGGCAGCGCCGGACAGGGTGGCATCGACGTCTACCGGCACCTCGGAGGCTTGCTCTTCTGCCATCGGAAATCTCCAAATCTCAATCAGTTGAAAACCATGTCTAATGCAATAAGGCCGGCCGAACACTCGGCCAGCTCGCGAATCCGCGGACAATATGGGGGCTATTCGCGGGGATTCAAGGCCGCGCCCAACAGGCGGGCCGTGGTATCGACGATGGGGATGACCCGGTCATAGGCCATGCGGGTCGGGCCGATCACGCCGAGCACCCCGACCACCTTGCCGTCGACGGAATACGGGGCGGTCACCACGCTGCATTCGTCCAGTGCCGTGTAACCGGATTCCTCGCCGATGAAGATCTGCACACCTTCGGCGTTCACGCATTGATCGAGCAGGTGCAAGATCTCGCGTTTCTGGTTGAAGGCCTCGAACAAGTGACGCAAGGTGTCGACCTCGCACAGTTCGCGGAAACCCATCAGATTGGTCTGCCCCGCGAACACGACATCCTCGCGCTCCTGGAGGTCGTCGGCCCTGAAGACTTGCCCGGCCATTTCCACGGCGGCCTTCATCATGCGGTTCATATCTTCGTGGGTCTGTTGCATGTCGGCGACGATCACGTCGCGCACCGCGGCGAGATCCTTGCCGCCGAACTGCTCGTTGAGGAAGGCCGCGGCCACCTCCAGTTCGGCGGTGGTATACGCGCGGTTCACATGGATGATGCGGTTCTGCACCTCGCGCTCGTTGATCACCATGATCACCAGCACGCGTTTGTCCGACAGCGGCAGAAAATCGATGCGCCGCAACGCCGCTTGCTTGCGCCGCGGCAGCATCACTACACCGGCCATGCGGGTGATGCCCGACAGCAGGTTCGAGGCGCGCTCGACCAGATCCTTGCGGTTGAGATCCAGATTCAGCTCCGTGCGCAGGCGCTGCATGTCCACGCCATCCAAAGGCTGCACAGTCAGCAGACTGTCGACGAAAAAGCGGTAGCCCTGCACGGTCGGCATACGCCCGGCCGAGGTGTGCGGGGATTTCACGAACCCTAAGTCTTCCAGATCGGCCATGACATTGCGGATGGTCGCCGGGCTCAATTCCATCGCGGCATCGCGCGCCAGCGTACGCGAACCGACCGGTTCGCCGTCGCGGATATAGCGTTCGATCAGCACCCGCAACAGATATTGCGCGCGCTCGTTGAGGGGGGGACTGGATGGCTTTTTGGACATGCGCCGCGGGTGTCGTTCAGACAGTGCTGGCACTCGCCAGATGCGAGTGACTTTACAGACTGTGCTGGCACTCTCAAGAAGCGAGTGCCAGGGCTGCACGCTAACAACTGCCATCGGGGGTGTCAAGGCAACGTCTCGCCCGCGGTCCCTAGCGGAGGGCACGCAAAAAACCAATGGGGACTTAATAGCTTCCGGCGCTTCACGTTGTCGACCCTGAGTTCTTCATGCTAGTGTCGCGGGGCATATGAACAGCAGCTTCCAGCGCATCGGCCTGATCAGCAAATACGGCGCGACCACCGTCGGCGCCACCCTGCGCCGCTTGATCGAGTATCTCCAGGCGCGTGGTCGGGAGATCATCCTGGATTCAAGTGCGGCCGAACATGTGCCGGATACCCGCCTGAGCTGTGTGGAACGTCAAGCCTTGGCCGCGCGCTGCGATCTGGTGATCGTGGTCGGCGGCGACGGCACCATCCTCAATGCCGGACGCAGCCTGGCCGATGCCGGCGTGCCGCTGGTGGGGGTGAATCTGGGGCGGCTGGGTTTTCTGGCCGATGTCTCGCCGGATCTGATGACCGATCAGTTGGATCAGATCCTGACCGGCGAATACGCGCAGGAAGAACGCGCGCTGCTGCACGCGACTGTCCAGCGCGACGGCGAGACCCTCAGCACCAGCGATGCGCTCAACGATGTGGTCATCCACAAATGGGACGTTGCACGCATGATCGAGCTGGAGGTACGCATCGACGAGCGCTTGCTCAACACCCAGCGTTCCGATGGCCTGATCGTTGCCACGCCCACCGGGTCGACCGCCTATGCCTTGTCCGGCGGCGGTCCGATCCTGCATCCCTCATTGGATGCCATGGTGCTGGTGCCGATCTGTCCGCACAGCCTGAACAACCGCCCCATCGTCATCAACGAAACCAGCACCGTCGAAATCACCGTGCATGCGGGCGACTACACCCAGGCGCAGTTGAGCTGCGATGGCCAGGTCAATGTCGCACTCCTGCCTGGCGACCGGGTCAGCATCCGGAAAAAGACCCACGCACTGAAGCTGATTCATCCACCGGGTTACGACTATTACGAAATCCTGCGGCGCAAATTCGGTTGGGGAAAAACCAGCTGATGCTCAGCCACATCCATATCCGCGACTTCGCCATCGTCGACGAGCTCGATCTGGAACTCGCCGGCGGCATGACCGCGCTCACCGGCGAAACCGGTGCCGGCAAATCCATCCTGGTGGATGCGCTGGGGCTGATCCTGGGCGGACGCGCCGATATGGACGCCATCCGCCACGGCAGCGACAAGGCGGAACTGACGGCGACGTTCAATGTGAGTGCGCTGCCGCAGGTCCGCGCCTGGTTGCGCGAACACGATCTGGACAGCGACGACGACTGCCAGTTGCGCCGCATCATCGGCCGCGAAGGCCGCTCGCGCGCCTATATCAACGGCCGGCCGGCACCGGTGCAGCAGCTTCAGGAGCTCGGCGATCAACTGGCCGACATTCACGGCCAACACGAACATCAGTCGCTGCTCAAGCGCGAGGTGCAACGCGAGTTGCTCGACGCCTATGCCGACCATGAAACCGCGGTCGCATCCCTCGGCGACATTTACCGCGATTACAAGGCGCGGCGCGACGAACTCGAACGCTTGCGCGGCGCCGCGCAGGATCGCGGCGCGCGCAGCGAACTGTTGCGTTTCCATATCCAGGAACTCGAAACGCTGGATCTCGCGGAACACGAACTCGCCCAACTCGAAGACGAACACCGTCGGCTTGCCAATGCCGGGCGCTTGTTGGAATCCTGTCAACGCGCGGTCGCGGCCTTGTACGAAGACGAGGTCTCGGCGAACACCCTGCTCGGCCACGCGCTCGCCGATTTACAGGAACTCACGCGCTTCGATCCGAAATTGCAGGCCATCTGCGATCTGCTCGACGGCGCCTTGATTCAAACCCGTGAGGCCAGCGACGAACTGCGCGACTACACCGAGCGTCTCGATCTCGATCCGGCACGTTTGAATTGGATCGATCAACGCGTCGCGACAATTCAGACTCTGGCGCGCAAACACCGCGTCAAGCCCGAGGAACTCACCGCCCTGCTGGAACGCAGCCGAACGGAACTTGCGCATTCGCGCCCGCCGCCATCAGGCCGCGCTGGAACTCGGGCAGAAGATTTCCGCCGCGATGCACGAACTCGGCATGCCGGGCGGGCGTTTCGACATCGTCGTGGAAGATCTGCCGGCGGATGAACTGACGCGCCACGGCCTCGACCGTATCGACTTCCGCGTCAGCGCCAATCCCGGCCAACCACCACAGCCGCTGACCAAGGTCGCCTCGGGCGGCGAGTTGTCGCACATCAGTCTGGCGATTCAGGTCATCGCTACGCACGCGAGCCGTATCCCGACGCTGGTGTTCGATGAAGTGGATACCGGTATCGGTGGTGGCGTCGCGGAAGTGGTCGGCCGGCAGTTACGCGCACTGGGCGGGAACCGCCAGGTGCTGTGCGTTACGCATCTCCCGCAAGTCGCCGCGCAAGCGCATCGGCATTGTCAGGTGCAGAAACTCACCGGCACCGAAACCACCCGCACGCGTATCCGGTGTTTGGGCGAAGCCGAACGCGTGGACGAGATCGCGCGCATGCTCGGCGGCCTGGAAGTCACCGCCTCGACCCGCGCGCATGCGGAAGAGATGATTCAGCGCGCGCAGCAGGAAGGCGCGGACACAAAGAAACGCGGTGGGCGTAAAAAGGCTTAGGGAACATCCATTCAATCCGTCATTCCGGGCGGAGCGAAGCGGGGACCCGGAATCCAGGTTGTCCTACGCGGATGGTTACTGGATCCCGGCCTTCGCCGGGATGACATCGGAAGGATAAATCGGATTTTCCCTGGATCGATCACACCTTCCGGCAGTTCGCGCAGATGCCGTAGATATACAAACTATGGTCGGTGATTTCGTAGCCGGCCTTGGCGGCGATGGCGCGCTGGCGCTGTTCGATGGTTTCATCGATGAACTCGTCCACCCGTCCGCACTTCACGCAAACGATGTGGTCGTGATGGGTGCCTTCGTTGAGTTCGAACACCGAGTGGCCACCTTCGAAATGGTGGCGGGTGACCAGACCCGCGGCCTCGAACTGCGTAAGCACCCGGTAGACCGTCGCCAAGCCGATGTCCTCGCCCTCCTCCAGCAGCGCCTTGTAGACATCCTCGGCGCTCATGTGGCGGCTGGTCTTGTTGCTCTCCAGGAGTTCCAGGATCTTTACCCGGGGCAAGGTGACCTTCAAACCGACTTTGCGTAAGTCCTGCGATTCCATGATGTTCTCTCTGTCGACGGCGATGAATTCACGCGTCGCTTGGGGTATGATGCCGCCGGACCCGACTTGTGCTGGAACTGGCTAACATATGCGAAAGCTTCTCATTCCTAGCGTCTTCATTGCAACCCTGCTGAGCGGCTGTGGCTCGGTGGAGAAGCTGCCCTTCGTACACCACATCGACGTGCAGTAAGGCAATGTCGTCACGCAAGAGACTATCGCTCAGCTGAAGCCCGGCATGACCAAACGCCAG
>JACRMO010000291.1 GCA_016214925.1 Gammaproteobacteria bacterium | reverse complement strand
TCCAGCTGGATTCCCCGTTATTTCGCGCTCGATCCGGCCAGTACATACACGCCAACCACCGATCACCCCGCCTGGCCGTGTGCCTCCAACACCCGGTGCTTCGCCTGTAGCAATTGCCGATGACTGAGATGCAGCAGATCGGCCAGCTTGCGCAGCAGATGTTCTTCATACTTATCCAACGCGCCATCGGCGTAGGCCACCTGCCAGAGCATTTCGATGATCCGGATTTTGTCGGCCGTCGCCAGGGACGTGTCGATAGCCGCCGTGAATTCATAGAGCGACACCGCCGCATGCGCCTGTTCGGCGCCCAACTCCGCAAGCCGCGCGGCCTCCTGTGATGAAAGACCGAACTCCCGTGCCAGCAGTGTCAGCACATGTTCCCGCTCGACCGGTTGTTCGGCGAAATCGGCACGCGTCATTTCCATCAGCAACGCCGCGG
This sequence comes from Gammaproteobacteria bacterium, assembly GCA_016214925.1. Classification (GTDB taxonomy): domain Bacteria; phylum Pseudomonadota; class Gammaproteobacteria; order Thiohalobacterales; family Thiohalobacteraceae; genus JAHJQQ01. The sequence goes on along the minus strand of JACRMO010000291.1, from coordinate 12,255 downwards.
TTGCCAACCGCAGTCGGTGCTCATGCGCATCCGCCGTCTCTTCGGCCGCCGCCGGCAGCAGGTATTCATTGAGGAAATTGCGGAAAGATCGCAACATCAATTGGCCTCCCGTAAAACCATTATCAGAACCTATCGCAGAATCGCCGCCTCGGTATACTGTGCGGCATATACCTACGGACCACCCCCATGACGGCAACAACCCCGCAGATCGGCAAACACAAAAAAGTATCCCTGCAGTACAGCCTCACCACCGGTGGCGGGGTGGTCGTGCGCGCCGCGACCGAGAAGGCCATTCAGTATGTGCATGGTTGTGGCGCACTGTTCCCCAAACTGGAGGCCGCTCTGGAAGGCCACGCGACCGGTGAAATCGTGCGGGCGCGGTTGCTGCCCGACGACGCCTTCGGCCGACGCAATACCGAACTGCTGCACGAAGTGCCACTGTCAGCCGTGCCGCCGGGCGAGCAGATTACCGTCGGCGGTACCTTGGTGGGCGAGGACGAGCAAGGCCAAGCCGTGACATTCCGCATCGCCGCCATCGCAGGCGACACACTCACTCTGGATGCGAATCATCCGCTGGCCGGCGAAACACTGGTCTTCGAAATCGAGATCCAGGATATCCGCGACGCCACCGCGCAAGAGATCGCACAGGCCGCCGGCGACACGCTTCAGCGCCCGGACAATCGACCGGACAACTGACCGGATACTTGGCGCCGCAGCCGCCATCCCCACAGCACGCCCAGCAGCAACACCCAGGTAGACACAGCACCCGTATCCATATCGGGCTCCGCAGTGCGGCGCACCGTACAACCGCCGCCGGAAGACCCACCGCTGCTGGAAATCGTACCGCTGCCGCTGCTGGGCGTGGTCACCGCCGCCGCCTGTACGGCGGCATACAGATCGAGAATACCCGCCCCGCAATTATTGGCTGGGCAACCGCCCGCGTAGGCTTGCGTGGTCTGTCGAAGAATCAGGCGCACATCGGCCAGCGTCAGCCCCGGTTGTGCGGACAGCAGCAGGGAAACCGCCGCCGATACTTGCGCCGCGGCCACGCTGGTGCCGGCGACATAGGCATAGGTGTCTCCAGCGGGCGCGGTCGTGCCGGTGTTGAACACGGACAGAATGGAGTCCACTGCATCGCCGCCGGGGGCGCCGAGCAAAACGCGGTTGCCGACATTGGCGTAGGCCGCGATCGCGCCCGCACGATCAGTCGCGGTGACGGCGATGACATTATCGCAACCGGCCGGCAGTGTATTGGCGACATCGGCACCATTGCCATTACCCGCAGCCGCGACGACGATCGCGCCCGCCGCGGTCGCGCGGTCGATGGCATCCTGCACCGCGGGTGTGCATGACGACGCGGCGGCAAAACTCAGGTTGATGACCTGGGCCGGCGTAGGATTGTCCGGCACGCCGCTCACCGACAGTCCCGCCGACCACATGATCCCCTTGATGATGTCGGAGAAATCCCCGCCGCATTTGCCCAGCACGCGCACCGGCAACAGCCGCGAAGCGTGGTTGATGCCCGACACACCGACCCCGTTGTCGGCGGTCGCGCCGATCACGCCGGCCAAGTGCAGACCGTGCCACGTGCTGTTCGCGGCGGGCGTGCCGACTCCGCATTCGTTGGCCGACACCGCATCGCCGGGATCGGTGGGGTCCGGATCCCGGCCGTCGCCGTCGTTGGAGATGATCGGATCACTCACGAAATCGTAGCCGTTCAACACCCGCGCGGGATCGATATCCGCATGTGCGAGCAGGCCCGTATCCAGAATGGCGACCACCACACGGGCCGCGCCGCGTTGCAGATCCCAGGCGGCATAAGCATTGATGCCGTACTGTTCAAACAGGTGCCACTGACTGGCCCGGAGGGGATCGTGCGGGATGAATGCGACGGCGCGGACACGTCCGTCCGGCTCGGCATAGATCACATCAGGGTGCGCGTTCAAACGTCCGGCAAGTTCGGTCGCCTGCGTCAGGGTCAAGGGCGCCGCGAGCTTCGCGGTGAAGAGCGCCGTGCCCAGGCCATGTCCGAAGCGGACATCCTGAATATTCAGCGTCGCCAGGATCACATCGAAACGCGCCGCGAGCGCGGCCTCGGATTCAGCCTGCGCGCCATCCTGCAAACGCACGATCAACCGGCTGACGACGGCCTCCGCCGGAATATCGCTGCGGTTGGCGGATACGCTCGGCGCCTCCAGCGCGCATATTCCGGCGCACACACCCACTAACAGAACCCGCAGCGCGGTTATACGCAACAGCCGCGTGCTGTTGAACAAGGTAATCAGGGAATGCAGCGTGCGGCGGGGGCGAATGAAGAGGCGATGTCTATACATAATCAATGGGCATTTTGAGTTCGTTTCGGACGCAACAATGCGCCCCTCGGCGCATTCTTCACACCTGCTGCTAGGGACGATCCACACGGTATTGACGCCCACCATACGACAACACGATGCCATCGGCGAGGATAGCGTCGAGGGTCGCGCCCTCGTCCAGGGTGTCGCCCACTTGGTACTTGCGCAGATTGATCAGGACAAAGCGCCGTTCCGGTTCCTGGGCGAACACATGCACGTCAATGCGTGGCGCCGGCAAGCCGGTGCGTTCTTCCAACGGGAGATCCTGCCAGCGCGGCGGCAGCTCGGCGGATGACTCCGGTGCGACCTCCGCGACACCGGGTGCCGGCTCGATCGGCGGTAACGGTTCTGCCTCCAGCGCAGGTTCTGCCGCGAGTTCCGCCTCCGACGCTGGAGCCGCCGCGGGTAGTTGCGTCACAGGTTCGGGCAGCGTCTCCGGGTGTGATAATGCCGCCTCGGGTAAGGCTGGCGGCACGGCTGGCGTCTCAAGGCGCGGCTCCGGCACGGGACTCACGGCGGGACTCACCACGGGCGGCGCAACAGCCACGGGCGTGGGTGAACTGCCCGTGGCCATGTGTGCCTCCCAGTTTCGCCACGCCAACACCACCAGAATAACCGCGTTCAGCAGCAAGGCCGCCAACAGCCAGCGCGGCCAACGCGGTGTCGGGCGCGACAGCGGTACATCCTGCAGCTGAGAAATGTCCGGGACATGGCCGATCTGCCGTTCCTGCTGGGACTTCTTCAGCGCTTCGAGGATGTAGGACATGGCAGTCGCCCCTCAGTTGGCCGACAGGCGCGGACCGCCGGAGGTCGGATCGGCGGAATTCAGATGGATCAAGGTCAGTGCTCCAACCACGCCATCGGGCTCCAGCGCATGCTGAGATTGGAATTGCCGCACCCGCTCGGCGAGTGCCGCGTCGAATACATCGACTCCGTTTGGTCCCGGCAGCGCCGCCAGCGTTTCCGCTGACCTTGCCTGGGGTAGGATACGATCCAACAGATCCCGCAACCAGCGCACATCCTCACCGCGCGCGCCGAGCCGCAAGGTCTCGCTGCCGACGGGTGGTCGCCATAACAGGGTGAACTGACCGTGCCAGTGCGCATCGATTTCGTCCAACGGCACCCGTGAAACTTCACCGCCCAATTCGATGATCGCCTGATCATCCTGCAACCCGCGCAACAACACCGGCACGCGCCGCCCGTCCGACGCGATCATCTCCAACACTGCGGGACGATCGAAACTGCGTAGCTGCGTCCAATTACCACTGCGCGCGAGACAGCTGAGCCCCTGCTTGAACGCCTGCGCGCACGGCTGCAAATCGTCTTCCAGATACAGAGTCGCGTTCCACAAAGTGAACAACCCGTTCCAGGCGCGCAGATCGGCACTCTCATCCACCGCCGTTGTCAGGCGTTCGTCCAATCCAACCGCCGCCGCAGGCAGCGCATCGTCCGCCAAGGTATCGGGCGGCGGCAGCGTGGCCGCGTCCGCTCTAGATGCGGCCGCAGGTGCAGGCATTGGGCCCAGATCCGTGCCAGCATCCGCGCCGGTATTCGCGGTGGCTTCCGCAACGGGCGCGACCACGGCAGGCGCGGCGTTGGTGCTGACAAGGTTTTGCTGTGCGTTGGGTAACCCAACATCCAGAACGCCACGCCCAAGAAACAACCAGACAGCCGCCAATCCCAGCACGGCGATACCCGCCATCCAGGGCCAGGATCGCGCCCCGTCACCCGTACCCGCATGCACCTCCGGCAACACCTCGTCGGCCGCGCGCCGCAGAATGCTGCGATCGATGCGGCGCTTGTCTTCGACATACGCGCCTAGCAGGGCACGGTCGCAGAGCACGTTTATCAAGCGCGGTATGCCCGCGGACAAGCGTCGCACCTCGTCGATCGCACCGCTCGTAAACAGATCGGCGTGCCCGCCGCTGACGCGCAGACGGTGGGTGACATATGCAAGCGTCTCGTCACGATTCAATTCGCCCAGGTGATAGCGGGCGGTGATGCGCTGCGCAAGCTGGCGCAACTCGGTGCGTGCCAGCAGTGTCTGCAATTCTGGCTGACCGATCAGGATGATCTGCAAAAGTTTCGCCTGGGTAGTTTCCAGATTGGTCAACAGCCGGATCTGTTCCAACACCTCGATGCTGAGATTCTGCGCCTCGTCGATGATGAGGATGGTGCGCCGGCCCGCGGCATGGCTCTGCAAAAGATGATGGTTCAGATGATCGACCAGCACCTTGAGACTGTGGGTATCGCGCGGATATTCGATCTTCAGCTCGTCGCACACTGTCGCGACAAGTTCCAAACCATTGAGCTTGGGATTCAGGATCAGCGCGACATTCACCGTCTCCGGTAGTTGCTCCAGCAACGCGCGGCACAAGGTCGTCTTGCCCGTCCCGACCTCACCGGTGAGCTGCACGAAGCCGCCGCCTTCGCCCACACCATACAACAGGTGTGCGAGCGCCTCCCGATGCCTGTCGCTCAGAAACAGAAAGCGCGGATCCGGGGTGATGGTGAAGGGCTTGCTGTCTAATCCGAAATGCTTGCAGTACATGATATCGCCGAATCCTAGCGTTCCCGCTTCAGCCCTGCTCCAACCGCCTTGGAATTCAGGCGCCGATAAACGAACATAGCCCGCACCCACCCATCGCATGGACCAAGAAGGGATAACAAGGATATGAAAAAAGCGCTGCGAACACTATCGATATTCGTGTTGGTTGTACTCGTAGCCGGTTATGCCACGCTGACGTTTCGCAACAACCAGTCAGCGCCCATGCCGGACCGTGCGCGCATCCAGGCCGTGTATGACGCCGCCGTCGCAGGCTGACCCACCGGGAGACCGCGCTCCTCGATGACGCCAATCCCGCCTTATGGTGGATGCTGCAGAAAAGCGCCGCACTGACCGGCGATCCAACCCTGAGTCGACTCTTCGAGCGCTACCGCCAGAAATATTTGCAGGGCGGAAAAAACATTTGGGAACCCCTGTTCTTCCCGAGTCGCTGGATACCTTTCCGTAATGAGGACGTCGCTCGTTTCGACGACTATCAGCTGCATTTTCTCTATGCAATCAGTTGCGATAGCGACCTCGCGCGGATGCCCCTCATCCAGGCGCAACTGAAGGCGGATTATTGCGATCAATACCCCTGGCGTCCCGCCTGCGTCACGCATCAACTGATGGGCCTGCGTTTTATGCAGAACAGTCGGCGATACGCCATCCACCCAAGCGGCCATCACCGACCTCCAGGCGCGCATTATCCGGCAACTCACCTGGGACCCCCGTGTCGTGGATGTCTACATGCAACGGGTACTCATGCTCGCCGAATCGGGCAAGCCGGATGCCATCAAACCCATCTGGCTCGCGCATCTCTTGGCGGCACAACAACCCGGACGGTGGGTGGTCTGGCGTGGAGCCGCTACTCCCGCTGCCCACGGGCGTCAGTCTTGGTTTCGGTCCACGCGGGTTCGCCTTCAAGGAACCGGTTTCCAATTTTCACATGACGGCACAGGGCGTCTTGCTGATGAGCCTGCTTCTCCACCCGGCCTCGGCGTCTCAGTAGGTCGGTATTCTTAACAATCGTATGGCCAATGTATGACGCGGACATTTTCGGCTTAAGCTGCTGAACGTCATTATTAAATTTCCAGGAGGCAGTTTAGCCGGGCGGTATCATCCTCGTCGGCATGGTTTACATATGGATTCACGCACGCCGATTGGATTCCGCGTATAGCTTGAGAAATCAGCCCATTACATTGTCTGGCACAGCTACTGCAACAGACACATTCACCGGCTCCGCCACATCCAACAACAAGGGATGCCAGCATGAACGTGACGATCAAGAAAACCATCAATGGTCAGCGTGTTTCGGCCCGTCCAGTGTTCAAGGGCGGCGCACAACCGGCCTACTGGGCCGCGACGGTCAATGAGCAATCTCTGCTGCGCCCGTTCGCTTCGGCGCTAGAAGTCTTCCGCTTCGCGGCTGGCCACCATCCCGCCTGACACACCGCGCCAACCGGCCTCCGCGGGAACCCGCGTTAGCGTGCCGGCGCTGTATTCGTTAAGGGGATGCGTTCGATCAACTGTTCGCGCAAGCGATTCAGGTTGCCGTGGAAAAAATGTCCGACGTCGGGCATGCGAATGATATCGGGCACCGGGTTCTGACCTTGTGCCCACGCAAGCACCTGCTCGCTCGGCACGATCTCGTCGGCCTCACCTTGCACCAAAAGCCACGGGCACTGCGGTACTGAGATCGTGGAGAAATCGAAAAAGTTGACCGGCGGTGCCACTGTTATCAACTGTGCCAGCGGAAATTCGTGCGCAACGCGTAGCGCAACATAAGCACCGAAGGAAAATCCCGCCAGCCACAGTGGATGCCCCGGACGCTGGCCCTGCGCCCATCGCAGCACTGCACGCAGATCGTCGGCCTCGCCAATTCCCTGCGCATATTCGCCTTCGCTCGCCTCGACACCACGAAAGTTGAACCGTAACGTGCCCACGCCGAGATCGTTCAGCGTGCGCGAGAGCGCATCGACGACTTTATTGTGCAGAGTCCCACCATAGAGTGGGTGCGGATGACAGACAACGCCGATACCGTGCATCGGCCGTCCTTCAGGCGGGCAGGCAGTGATGCCTTGAAGCGCACCGGCCGGCCCGGCGATCCAAACCGGCTCGCCCACGCAACCCGGCGCACTCTCGTCGCCATCATACCAATGGCTGCCGGGTTCAATCGCAAGCATTCAGGCTATTTCCGCAGACAAAAACGCAGGGGCGCGACATAGGCACTCACATGCGACGCGACGGGCAGACGCCCCAGCCGCGCATGCATGGCGCTATGTAGCCCGACTAGAGATCCTGCACCCGATCACGTCGTTCCAGACGCGGCGAATGCAGCGCGAGGTCCAGGTAATACCAGCCGCGCATATCGACAAACTCGCGTTTGCCATTGGCGTATTCGACCGCCACGCAGGTCACCCTATTGCCGGCGTACATCAGCGCCCGCACTTGGATCAGCTGCCCGACAATGTTGGTATACCAATAACCGGGTAACGGCTTTTGTTGTAAGAGCATCGTGTTACCGTCCCATTATGCAATCGATCTAAGCAATTGATGGGGTACTCGGCGGAATCCACACCGGCGCATTGCAGCACGCAACCCGCCGCGCGTTGATCCCGCTTACCCGCATTTCGAATCGCCACAGTTGAGACAGGTCAGACACCCGTCCATCTGAATGGCGGCCTTAGTATGGCATTTGCCGCAGAGTTGCGCACCTTCCGGAAAGTCCTGCGGCTCTTTACTTTCGGCAGTCTTGACTGTGGCTTCGTACTGGGCGCGCTTGTCCGCCAGGAGCTGTTTCTGATGCTCGTCAAGATCGCTGTCCTTGAGCATGCCGATCATGCGCAGATGGCATTCGATGGCATCGCCGATTTCAGCGACCAGCGAAGGCATATACTTGCCGCCCTTCTTGAAATACCCGCCGCGCGGATCGAACACCGAACGCAATTCCTCGACCAGGAACGTCACATCGCCACCCTTGCGGAACACCGCAGAGATAATCCGCGTCAGCGCCACGATCCACTGGAAGTGGTCCATGTTCTTCGAGTTGATGAAGATCTCGAAGGGTCTACGCAGTTCGTGTTCGGTGCGTGCATTCAGAATGATGTCATTGATGGTGACATACAGGGCGTGTTCGGACAGCGGCGTCTTCACTTTGTAGGTGGAGCCCAACAGCATCTCCGGGCGTTCCAGCTGCTCCGTCAGATGCACCACATTGTCTTTGACGCTCGATTTCTCGACGACAGCCGCCGCTGGCGTGGACACCTCGGCTTTGTCTTCCTTGGCGACGTTATAGCCGACGATTTTCTTGTCGATCTTGATAGTCATGGCTTTACTCTCCCCGACACTGCCGTCGCGTCGATGCGCGACGGCGCAATTGCTCATAGTTTCCCGTAATAGCCTTCTTTCAAGGCATCGTAGAGATTCGCGGCGGCATGCACCTCGCCGTCGTACTCGATCTCCTCGTTACCCTTGACCTCCAGCTTGCTGCCATCGTCCAGCGTAAACACATAAGTCGTGTTCTCCAGATCTTTCTCTTTGACCAGTACGCCCTGGAACGCCTCCGGATTGAAGCGGAAGGTCGTGCAGCCTTTCAGACCCTGTTCGTAGGCATACAGATAGATATCCTTGAACTGCTCGTAGGGATAATCCGTCGGCACGTTCGCGGTTTTGGAGATGCTGGAGTCCACCCACTTCTGCGCCGCCGCCTGGATGTCCACATGCGCCTTGGGCGTGATGTCTTCCGCGGTGACGAAATACTCCGGCAGCTTGGCCTCTTCCTCTTCGGCATAAGGTATGGCTTTCTCGTTGATGAGTTCGCGATAGGCCAATAGCTCATAGGAATACACCGCGACCTTTTCCTTGGTCTTGCGGCCTTCGCGAATCACATTACGGAAATAGTGATGCGCGAACGATGGCTCGATGCCGTTGCTGGCGTTGTTGGCCAGTGACAGTGAGATCGTGCCGGTCGGCGCAATCGAGCTGTGGTGCGTGAAGCGCGCACCGACGAGCGCCAGTTCTTCCACCAGTTCCGGCGCCACCTCGGCCACGCGCTGCATATACCGGCTGTATTTGGCGTGTAGCAGTTTGCCTTGAATGCGATCGCCGGATTTCCAGCTATCGTCGGCCATCTCCGGACGCAGGCGCAACATCTCTTCGGTCACAGTGAACTCTTCATCCATGATCGGCGCCGGGCCTTTCTCCTTGGCCAGATCCAATGCACTGCGCCAGCCTTCCACCGCCATCTCGCGCGATACGCGCTCGGTGAACTCCAGCGAGTCGGGCGCGCCGTAATGCATGCGCAGCATGGTCAACGTCGAACCCAGCCCCAGGAAGCCCATGCCGTGACGGCGTTTGCGCAGGATTTCATCCCGCTGGCCTTCCAGCGGCAGACCGTTAATCTCGACGACGTTGTCGAGCATGCGCGTGAACACCGACACCACCTTGCGGAACTCGTCCCAATCGAAGCGGGCGCGCTCGGTGAACGGCTCGATAACGAATTTTGTGAGATTGATGGAACCCAGCAGACACGAGCCGTACGGCGGCAACGGCTGTTCGCCGCAGGGGTTGGTCGCGCGGATGTTCTCGCAGAACCAGTTGTTGTTCATCTCATTGACCTTGTCGATGAGAATAAAACCCGGCTCGGCAAAATCGTAGGTCGACGCCATGATGACATCCCACAGACGCTGCGCGCGAATACTGCGGTATACCTTGCAGGCGACTTGACCGACCTCGTTGCTCACATAGCCGTCTTTCACCGGCCAGTCGCGCCAGATGACCTGATCGGGATTATTCAGATCTAAATTCTCGCTACCCAGTTCGGCGGCGACGATCGGGAACGCCAGCTTCCATTGCGCGTCGGCCTTGACCGCCTCCATGAATTCCTCGGAGATCAGCAGGCTCAGATTGAACTGACGCAGACGCCCGTCCTCGCGTTTGGCGCGAATGAAATCCATCACGTCCGGATGACCGATATCGAAGGTCGCCATCTGCGCGCCACGACGGCCGCCAGCCGAAGACACGGTGAAACACATCTTGTCGTAGATATCCATGAACGACAGCGGGCCGGAGGTGTAGGCACCGGCACCAGCGACATAAGCGCCGCGCGGGCGCAGCGTGGAGAATTCATAACCGATGCCGCAGCCGGCCTTCAGCGTCAAACCGGCCTCATGCACCTTGTCCAGAATGTTGTCCATGGAGTCGCGGACGGTGCCGGACACGGTACAGTTGATGGTCGAGGTCGCCGGCTTATGTTCCCAGGCACCGGCGTTGGAAGTGATGCGGCCAGCCGGGATCGCCCCGCGGCGCAGTGCCCAGACAAACTGTTCGTACCAGGTCTCACGCTTTTCCGGAGTCGCCTCGACGTCGGACAACGCGCGCGCGATGCGCTTGTAGGTGTCGTCGATTTCCATATCCACCGCCTGGCCCTGTTTGGTCTTAAGGCGGTATTTTTTATCCCAGATATCCTGCGACGCGGATTGCAAAGGTATGTCGGCAGCCGCAGTGGCAACGGCCTTGAGGTGTGCTGGCTTCATCGAACCTCCTGGTTCCCTTTGTTTTCGTCTTGGGTTTTCGTCTTGAATCGGGGCGCTGCCGTCGGGCGGCCGCGGGTGCGAGGCGGCTCCGGCGTACAGCTTTTGCGAGTCCTGTCGATACACAACATCTTGTGTCGACCGGCGTAGGGTATGCGGCACCTATGGGGCTGTCAATAAGCGTAACGAGACTTTTTTTACGACTTATATAACAGCATGTTGAGTGAAACAGATCCTTCGATCCGAGCCCTAGCAAGGACCCTGCCAGCCTCAACTCAGTTTACAGAGAAACACAATATATTGTGTTTCTTATATTCCCGTTTCCGGCCGTTCTTGAGACGAATTGGGCGGAACTCTGCCCGGTCTGTTAAGGGTAGTGCCCTTCCCTCGCATCCACAACCCGCCCCTTGATGAACTTCCCGGCCATACCCATATCCCCTGCCAGACCTGATCCCGGCTTGCCGGGAAATCAGCTGAATCCGCATTGAGGAGAACGACATCATGAACGTGGTCCGCTACGAACCCTGGAACCTGCTTAACCAGCTGCACACTGAAATCGATCAACTATTCACCCCGCAGCGTCGTCGAACGAAGGAAGCAGGCGCCAGCATCGCCGCCAGCGACTGGACGCCGGCCGTCGACATCAAGGAAGAAGCTGACCGCTTCGTCATCACGGCCGACGTTCCCGGTGTCGACCCCAAGGACATCGAACTGCATATGGAGAACGGCGTCCTGACCATCAAGGGCGAGCGCCAGTCGGAAACCAAAGAGGCGCGCGAGGGCTATAAACGCATCGAGCGTGTACGCGGCAGTTTCTATCGCCGTTTCAGCTTGCCGGATACGACGAATGCGGAGGCCATCAGCGCCAAATCGCAACATGGCGTATTGGAAGTCGTGATTCCGAAACAGCAGAAGGTGCAACCGCGCCGTATCGAAGTCATGAGTTGAACGGTAGTCCCGCGCATTTCGTCCGCCAGGGATGGCGGAAGCGGGCATCCCACCGCGCAATTTCGCTGAACATTTTGGACTTTGCTCTGTCTGATGCGCATCATCACACAAGCCGATTCAGATCGAGGGACAAAATCGTTATGCCCATGCGTTCTTCCGTATGGCGCCTAGGCGCCGTCTTACTCGGTATTCTCCTGAGCATCCAAACGGCATATGCGGTCTTACCCACCGCCGTCGACAATCAGCCATTGCCCACGCTGGCGCCGATGCTGGAACAGGTCACGCCCGCCGTCGTCAATATCGCCACGATCGGTCGTATACGTGTCGAACAAAATCCCTTGCTCAACGACCCCTTCTTTCGCCGCTTTTTCAATATCCCCGCTCAACCGCGGGAACGGCAAACCCAGAGTCTCGGTTCAGGCGTGGTCGTCGATGCCAAAAACGGCTATGTGCTTACCAACAATCATGTGATCGATCATGCCGAGAAGATCCGCGTCATGCTCCGCGATGGCCGCCAATTCGATGCCAAACTCATCGGCACCGATCCCGAATCCGACATCGCCGTGATTCGTATTCCAGCTGAGAACCTCACGGCAGTGACCCTTGCCGATTCCGACAATTTACGCGTCGGCGATTTCGTCGTCGCCATCGGCAATCCCTTTGGCCTCGGCCAAACCGTAACCTCGGGCATCGTCAGCGCGCTCGGACGCACGGGTCTGGGCATCGAAGGTTATGAAGATTTCATCCAGACCGACGCCTCCATCAATCCTGGCAATTCCGGCGGTGCACTGGTCAATCTGCGTGGAGAACTGGTGGGATTGAACACCGCCATCATCGCCCCGGGCGGCGGCAATGTCGGCATCGGCTTCGCCATCCCGAT
>JACRMO010000290.1 GCA_016214925.1 Gammaproteobacteria bacterium | reverse complement strand
TCATCCTGTATCCGCCGAACGGGCCGGTGCGCATCACGCCGCAGGAAGGTCGACTGGTGCTGTTCCTGCCGGATTTGCCGCACGAAGTCGCCGAGAACCGCAGTGCAGAGACGCGCTTGTCCATTGGCATGAATATCGGCCCGGCGTAATACAAACACTATTCGCCGACCCGGTGCAGTCCCAGCAATTTATTCTGGGCATCGAAGCGCAACTCAAATAACCCATAGATACCCTGATGGCTGACCACGCCTTGTAGCGCGTTGGCAGGGAACTGGATGCGCCGTCCATCCGCGGCGCGCACGACGACATCGCGGATCTGTCCTTTGTAATAGGCGAGATAGTCGTCCGCGGGGATGGCCAGACGGAACCTGATGCTGTGCGAGTGCATGCCTGCTGCTTATGCTTCCGGCAGAGTCCGTGGACGGACGATCTGACGCAGGTGAGCGCGGTGCCGGGCGGGACGTTGCGTGTCTGATCGCAGGTGCAGGTGCGCCAGCGTTGCGGTGGTGAGCAGTTTGCCGTTGTGCTGCCGGGGCGGCGGTTCCTGGGAGAGGTATTCCAGCAGATCTTCCAACCCAGGATTGTGGCCGACCAGCAAGAGGCGTTGTGGATAGTCGCTCTGATCGGCAAGCACATCTAGTAAGGTCTCACGCGAGGCGAGATACAGACGCTTATCCCAAAGGATGTGTTCGGTTGGATAGCCCAGTTGGCCGCATACCGCTTGCGCGGTCTGGGCGGCGCGGCGTGCCGGGGAGCTGAGCACACAGTCAGGCATCAGATTCTGGTCGCGTAACCACCGACCGATGCGCGGGGCATCGTGTTGACCACGCGCGTTCAAGGGCCGATCAAAGTCGTCGCAGGACTGATCCCAATCGGACTTTGCATGGCGTAGCAGCAGGAGTTCGTGAGCCATGATGCCCGATCGGTTGATTCAGGCCGCATTCATCTTGCAGGCGCGCATGATGCCGCCGCCACCGTGATGAGCCTTGGCGTGGTACAGCGCGCGGTCGACTTGCGCGAGCAGATCGGCGAGCGTGTTGCCATGGGTGGGTGCCTCGCCGAGGCCGATGGTGACGCTGCATTCCAGTTGATGGGCGGCGGCGCACTCGGCCACCTGTTGCTGGATACGCTGCGCAACGCCTTCCGCTTGTTCGACATCGGTGTCGTTTAGGATGAGGACGAATTCGTCGCCGCCCATGCGTGCCGCGATATCGCTGCTGCGGAGTGTGCCGCGCAGGATGCGCGCGAAGCGTTTGAGCACCTCGTCGCCCATCGCATGGCCGTGGGTGTCGTTGATGAGCTTGAACTTATCGAGATCGGCGAACATCACCACCAGACGGTCGCGGTCGCGCTGCAACTGACCGAACAGATAATCGGCGGTTTCCAGCAGGCCGCGGCGGTTCATCAGACCGGTGAGGGTATCGATGCGGCTGCGCTGCTCCAATTGCGTGCGCGAATGTTCGATGCGCCCCATCAGGATGTAGGCGTAGACCAGGATGATGCCGCCGAACAGATTCAGGAACACCAGCCCCGGCGATACGCTGCTGCTATCGCTGATATAACGCAGGCTAAGCACCAGCATGGCGGCGGCGAAACAGCCGAGCAGTGCCTCGCGGAACAGGCGCATGCCATAGCGCATGCCGTTGCCAAGTACCACCATGATGAATACCAGCAGCGATGGCGGGATGGCATAAGGGTCGTTGAGCACGGAGATCGACGTGATGGCGATGTCCACCCACATGGCGATGCGGTAGCGTTGCGGCGAAAAATGCCGCCGGCTGGCGTGCCAGAACAGGATGCTGTTGACGGCGAAATACACCGCATAGGCGACATTCAATTGCAGTGCCGTCATCCACACCGGGCTGATACCCTGGGTGAAATTGAAGAACAGCATGCCCAGCGCGACGAACAGATAGCGGGTCAGGAACTGGATCATTTGTTCTGACCAGCCCGGGGTCCGTGCCTGGAAGCCATCGTGAGGATGTGTACGTCGATCCGGGCGTGAGCGCCGATCGCTGCCGCGCGGGAGGTCATAGGCGCGGCGCTGCGTGGTGGGGCGGGGCAACGGCTCGGTCATAGTAGCGGTCGGTTGTGGCTGGAACGGATGCGGCGCGCGTGGGCTGGGCAGGCACAGCACGTTAGCCCAATAACTTGGCACGCGCAAGGCGGACAACGGCTTAATCGGTTGTAAGCCCCGGGCGCTTATTAGAGCTGTGCTTCCAGTTGTGTCAGACGCGTCCAGGCAGTCGTCAAATCGGCAACTGACGGCGGGAGCGCTTCGAGCAATGCGCGGGCGTCGCGGCACAACACGACCCGGTGATCGGCATCGAAGAGTTCCAGGGCGGCGGCTACGCTCGCGGCAGACTCACTCAGCAGGCTAGGTACCAGTTCATCGGGTCCGATGGGCGAGTCCGGGCGGATGAGATCTGCAATGAATGGCAGTTCCAGCAATTGGAAGTGGGCCTCGCGTGCCAGTTCTTCCTCGCGGAGATTGGCCTGTGCCGCCGGGTCGTTGGCCGCGCCGCGCCAGACCGCCTGCATGGTGTGCTCCAGCAGTTTACGCAAGGCGGTTTTGATTTCCCGCTGATCGCCGCCCAGACCGCAGCAGCGCTCGTAGGTGTGGTCGAGATCTTCCTTGAGCTTGAGGATGACATCGCTGTCGGCCTGCGGATCGAGCTCGATGGCGCGCTTGAGCAGGGCGCGGAAATCGGCCTGGAACGCCTGCGCCTCCTCTGCGTCACGGCGTTGGGCCTGGGTGACCTCGATCTGGATCACCTGGCGGCGTTTGGTGGGGAACAGTGGGTTGTCGGCGCACCGGATAAGCTGACGTTCCTGGGCACCGGGATGGGTGCTGAATTGGGGTTTCACGAGAGTCCGCCGTGGTATAGAAATCGGGTGGCTAGTATACCGGAGCTGGTCGCATTGTGATGGGAGGGGCGGCCCTCGCTGTTGGTACCGCGAAATTGATATTTGCCGCTGTATCCGTCCTCAAGTTCCCCACCCTCGATCCGCTATCCAGCGTAACGGGCGTTGCTGGCTTTGCCGCGTGAAGCGGGTAGCCTACATCCCCGGTGCATAGAGCGTTTCCAACACGATGTTGGTGCTGACGGTAGACCCCCTCGAAACCGGTCCCGCCAGAGCGTTTTCCATAGACTGAAAACAGGGTGACTCACATGGCACAAGATTCCTCGCAAGCCGTTTCTTTCCCGAATGCCAATACCCTCGACGTGGGCGGTCGGCAGATTGCACTGCGGCCGGATGGGCGTCTGTGCGATCTCTCCGATTGGACGCCGGCGGTCGCTAGAGCCATGGCCACCAAGGAGGGCCTGCTGCTGATGGTGCAACATTGGAAGGTGTTGCAAGCCATGCGCGATTACTATGCGGCCTACAACGTCTCGCCGGTCAAGAAACTGCTCAAGCGTGCGCTCAAGGATGCGGGACACGCGGCACTGACCAGCGATGCCGCACTCGATGAACTGTTCCCTGGCGGTGTGCTGCAACAGGGTTCACGCCTGGCCGGTGTTCCGCAACCACTGCTGGATGCCGAGTTGGAACGTCCGGCGCACACACCGGCCAAGTCGGTGGCTGCCGCGCCCACACAGCACTTCACCGGCGAATTCCAGTTCAACGGCGCAACCTACAAGGTCACGCAGCTCGGCAATCTGGTGGACCTGCACCGTTGGAACCCGCAGGTCGCGGAATTCATGGCAGGCCAGGAAGGCATCGCGCTCAGCGCGGATCACTGGGAAGTGCTCAATTTCCTACGCAGTTTCTATTTCGAATTCGGCGTTACGCCGATGGTGAAGATTCTCATGAAGCACATGGCGGACGAGGTGGGTGCCGAGCGCGCTAGCCGTGAGCATCTGTATAAACTTTTCCCGAAGGGACCGTCACGGCAGGGTTCGCGTATCGCGGGTCTGCCGGAGCCGCAGGGCTGTATCGACGGCTGAGCGACAACAGCAACGATTTTTTCGAGGGGTGTAGCATTCCCTCCCCCGTTTTGGGGGAGGGTTTTTTATTTCTGGGATTTGATTACAACGTGCAGACGATCTTGCCCAGGCGTTCGGTGAGCTTGACGTTCTCGCGGTAGTCGACCGGCACGCTGATAATCGCCGGGCCGGATTGACGGAAGGCCTCTTCCAGCGCCGGGCGCAGTTCTTCGGGACGC
>JACRMO010000289.1 GCA_016214925.1 Gammaproteobacteria bacterium | reverse complement strand
CGCACATTCCCTTCGTCATCACGACGCTCAATCCGCTCGGCGCCGTCGAGGCCGAGGCGGCCGGGCTGCCGGTGCTGCGCGGCGACGCGAGCAAGGCGCGCACCCTGCAGCTCGCCGGCGTCGAGCGGGCGAAGATGCTGGTCATCGCCGACGACGATCCCGGCATGGCGCCGATGCAGATCTGGTGCAACGAATCGCAGGAACGCTATGTGATGGCGGTCGCGGCGGATCGCATCGAACAGTTCCAGGAAATCTGCGAACGCGAACGCTGTCCGTTCGAGGTCGTCGGCGAGGCGACGGAAGAGCAGCAATTGGTCGTGGGCGACGCCCACTTCGAGAACCTGCCCGTCGATATGCCGATGGCGCTGCTGCTCGGCAAACCGCCGAAGATGCTGCGCGACGTGCATCACCGCACCTTCACCAAGCCGGAATTCGACACACGCGCCGTCGATGTGCAGGAGGCGGCTTATCGCGTGCTGCGCCTGCCGGCGGTGGCGAACAAGACCTTCCTCATCTGCATCGGCGACCGCAGCGTGACCGGCACGGTGACGCGCGACCAGATGGTCGGCCCCTGGCAGGTGCCGGTCGCGGATGCGGCGGTCACCACCACGGATTACCGCGGCTACACCGGCGAGGCCATGGCCATGGGCGAGCGCACGCCGATCGCACTGGTCGATGCCGCGGCCTCCGGACGCATGGCGGTGGGCGAGGCGATCACTAATATCGCCTGCGCCGATATCGACCGTATCGAGGAAATCCGCCTCTCTGCGAACTGGATGGCGCCGGCCGGACATCCGGGCGAGGACGCCAATCTGTTCGACACCGTGCGCGCTGTGGGCCGTGAATTGTGTCCCGCACTCGGTATCGCCATCCCAGTTGGCAAGGATTCGCTGTCGATGAAGTCGGTGTGGAAAGCGGGCGGCGAATCCCGCGAAGTCACCGCGCCGGTGTCGCTGATCGTCACCGCCTTCGCGCCGGTCGCCGATGTGCGCCGCACGCGCACGCCGCAGCTGCGCACCGATCTCGGCGACACCGATCTGATCCTGATCGATCTCGGCAAGGGCCGTAACCGCATCGCCGGCTCGGCGCTGGCGCAGGTCTACAAACAGGTCGGCCATCACGCGCCCGATCTCGACGACCCGCACGCCCTGAAGGCCTTCTTCGCCGCGATCCGCGAACTCAATCGCGAGGATCTGATTCTCGCCTATCACGACCGTGCCGACGGCGGTCTGTTTGCCGCGCTGTGCGAGATGGCCTTTGCCGGACACGCCGGCATCGACATCCAACTCGACGAACTTGTTAACGGTCCGGGCGACGATCCGGTCGCGGCGCTGTTCGCCGAGGAACTCGGCGCGGTGATCCAGGTGCTGCATTGCGACACCGACACCGTGCTGGATATCCTGCGCGAATACGGCTTTGCGCGGCATAGCCATGTGATCGGCACGCACGAGGAAGACGACCGCATTCGCATCGAACATGATGGCTACATCGTGCTGGACGAGTCGCGCGTCGACTTGCAACGCGCCTGGAGCGAAACGACTTATCGCATGCAGGCGCTGCGCGACAATCCGCTCTGCGCGCAACAGGAGTTCGACGCGCTGCTGGATGTGCAGGATCCCGGTATCAAGATCAAGCTCAATTTCGAACCTGAAGAAGATGTCGCCGCGCCATTCATCACCCTGGGTATCAATCGGGGCGCCCGGCCGCGCATGGCCGTCCTGCGCGAGCAGGGCGTGAACGGTCAGATCGAAATGGCCGCCGCCTTCACGCGCGCCGGCTTCGAATGCGTCGACGTGCACATGAGCGATATCCTGAGCGGACGCATCTCGCTGTCCGGCTTCAAGGGCTTCGTCGCCTGCGGAGGATTTTCCTACGGCGACGTGCTCGGTGCCGGCCAGGGTTGGGCCAAGTCGATTCTGTTCAACAGCCAGGCGCGCGACGAATTCGCCGCGTTTTTTGCCCGCAGCGACAGCATCGGTCTGGGCATCTGCAACGGTTGCCAGATGATGTCGGGTTTGAAGGAGCTGATCCCTGGAGCCGACCATTGGCCGCGCTTCCGCCGCAATCTGTCCGAACAGTTCGAGGCGCGTTTCTCGCTGGTGGAGATCCTGCCTTCACCCTCGCTGTTTTTTACTGGCATGCACGGCTCGCGTATGCCCATCGCCGTCGCGCACGGCGAGGGGCGCGCGGAGTTCGCGGCTGCCGACGGTGCGCAGCAGGCGATGAATGCGCGCCTGGTTACGGCGCGATATCTGGATCACTATGGTCGCGCTACCGAAGTTTACCCGCTCAACCCCAACGGCTCGCCCGCGGGCATTACCGGCCTGACCACCACCGACGGCCGTTTCACCATCATGATGCCGCACCCCGAACGCGTATTCCGCGCCGTGCAACATTCCTGGCGTCCCGACGAGTGGGGCGAAGACGGCCCCTGGCTGCGCATGTTCCGCAACGCGCGGGTGTGGGTGGGGTAGATCGGTCGGAGACACTATCTCTAGGGAGGCGATGGAAAAAAACTGTCAGGAATCGGTCTTGGTGTCGACCAATAGGCGGCCTACACCGTCCTGCATCGCACCACGGTGGTCAACGCGTTACTACGCACCAAGCTCAAGTCGATGTTCGAGCCGATACAGGAGCAGATGCAGGTCTTGCGGATAGCCCAGAAGGCGTAAGAAGTCCCGGGCTGTTTTCGGGCGATGCGCGGATGTGACGACGCGGAGGCTAGTCCTTACCCAACACCGCCCTGAGTTGGGACACCCATTCATCCAGCAGCACGCGCACCTTGGCCGGCAGCAGCCGGCCGCCGGGATAGACCGCGTGGACCGGCAACGGGTGCGGCGCGCAGTGTTCCAGTGCCGATGTGAGCGCATTTGCCGTCAGGTCGGCGGCAACCTGATAGGACATCATCTGTACGATGCCGCCGCCATCGCGCGCCACGCTGATGAGGGCCGCGCCATCGTTGCAGAAATAGTTGGTGTGGATCGGCACATAGCGTTCTTCGTCAGCTACACGGAACAGCCAACCGCGCTCCTGGTTCAGCCCGCGGAAGGTCAGGCAGTTGTGATGCTTGAGGTCCAGCGGATGTGGCGGTTTCCCGTGCGCGGCCCAATAGCTTGGCGCAGCGCACACTACGCGCCCGACCTGCCCTAAGGGAATCGCCACCAGGGAAGAGTCCTGCAAGTCACCGATCCGAATAGCGAGATCGATTCCGTCCTCCACCATTGAAACGACCCGGTCGGTGAGTTGCATGTCGACTTGCACCTGCGGGTGCGCCGCCAGAAACGGCGCGACCAAGGGCGCCACATGCAGGCGCCCGAATAGCAGTGGCGCGGTGATGCGCACTAGGCCCTGGACGTCGCCGCGTGCTACACCCGCCATGCTTTCAGCCGCCTCGACCTCGTGCAGAATTCGGCGGCAGTGCTCGAAATATTGCTGGCCGAACTCGGTCAGCGAAAGCGCGCGCGTGGTGCGCGTAAGCAAGCGCGCCCCGAGCCGCTCTTCGAGCGCGCGCAGGGAGCGGCTCAGGGCGGGCAAGGTCTTGCCCAACTCGCGCGCCGCAGCGGATAGGCTTCCCTTGTCGACGATACGAACGAAGTACGTCATCGCGGTGAATCGATCCGGTTGCACGATTATTACCAATGTAGTTAATAGTATTGTGCAGTTTAGTGTCATTGTTAACCGATATGCAATCTCCTAGTCTGCGAGGCATGGGTTGGCACACGCCTTTCCCATTTCCCGGACCAATTTTCTTAAGGAGATTCGACATGAACATCAGCAAATTCCTGCTGGCTGCCAGCCTGGTTACACTGCCCATCGTAGGCATGACAGCGCAAGCGGCGCCGGCCCAACCTCTCCAAGAACGCTTCGACACCCTGGGCTTGGGCGTCGCCATCGGCGGCTTCGACCCGGTGGCCTACTTTCCCGAGGGCGGCGGTAAACCGGCAAAGGGCTTCGTCAAGCGCGACTTCAAACATGGTGGCGTGACCTATCGCTTTGCGTCCGACGCAAATCGCGAGCGCTTCCGCACCAACCCGGAAAAATACGTTCCCGCCTACAACGGCTGGTGTGCCTGGGCGATGGCCGAGCTGAATGCAAAAGTCGATGTGGAACCGACGTCCTATGAGATCTACGAAGGCAAGCTGTATGTGTTCTACGACCACGCGGACCTGAACACCCGTGAGTTGTGGCTGAAAGATCCAGCGGCCATGGTGACGCGCGCCGATGCCAACTGGAAAGCGCAATCGAAGTGAGCGGGTAGCGATGGCGGACGCATCTCAACGAGATCGCGTCCGCGCATCGCCATTGATCAGGAACAAATGATGGATCACGAAGGCGAACGGGCGGCGCACAAGCGTTTCGGCGTCGAAGGTTTGTGGCAGGCTTACGACTTCAATAGCGCGTTCCGCGCGACCCTTGCCGCCGGAACCATGCGTTTTGTGGAGTCACTCCCCTTCTTCTTCATCGCCACGGCCAACCGCCGCGGCGAATGTGACTGCAGCTTTCGCGGCCGCGAATACGACGCCGCAGGCCGGCCCTATGCGCTCGTCAAAGTGCTCGACCCAAAAACGTTGATGTTCCCGGACTACGGCGGCAACCGCTACTTCAATTCTCTGGGCAACATCCTTGTCAACGGCCAGATCGGCATGCTGTTCGTCGATTTCAATGCACGCCGCAGGCTGCGCATCAATGGCCGCGCCAGCATCGTCGAAGATCGTAGCGCCTACGCACACTGGTGGCCGCTCGCCGAGCGCTACGTACGCGTCGATGTGACGCAAGTCTTCGAGAATTGCCGTGCGCGGATTCCGCGCATGACACTAATCATGCCGACAGACAGCGAACTTCAGGACGAATAGCCGGACTAGGTGCTCGTATAGACGCATTGCCGCTGACCTGCCGGTGCCCGCTCACCGCCCACCGCGTCACCGGCATCGTCTCGCGCGACGGTTCCATCCTGGCCAAGTGGTGCCTCGCGCACCATCAGGAAAATTTCCTCTACACCCACTTCAAAGTCTTGCGCCGCTGGCGTAGCCGCTACACCTCGATGCGCCCATCGAAGGCACCGACGATATCGACCGGATCGAACGCCTCGCCGCACTGGATGCGCTTGAGCCGGAACAGGCGCTGATCGATCGTGATCTGCGTCGCGCCGTGAATGAACTGCTCGATCAGTTGCCCGAACGGCATGCCAAGATTCTGCGCATGCGCTTCGGCATCGGCGTGCATGACGACTGCACCCAGGAACAGATCGCCCGCCAGCAGGGCGTTACCCGCGAACGCATCCGCCAGATCGAGGCGCAGGCACTCGATGCGTTGCGCAAGCTCGATGCGGCCTGGGTGCTGCGGGAGCTATGTGAGGCCTGATCACTTGATAATCGGGGGCGTCTGGTTATGCTCTGCAACGGACAAGACATGTCGCGTCGGCATCAGTCGGGCATACAGGGGAAAGCTAATGCAGAAACAGACCTGGGCGGTGATATTGCTGGTTGCGTCGTTGGCGATGGCGGGATGTTCGCGCGAGGAATCGGATGTGCAGGAGCGTGCAAGCGATACCACGGCGGAGCGCGGTGCGATGCCGGAAGACAACGTGTTCAGCGATCAGGTCAAGGCGCTGGAGAAGGCCGAGGGCGTGCAGCAGACGCTGGACGATGCCGCCGCCAAACAACGCGAAGATATCGAGCGGCAGCAGTGAGCGACCCGGCCGGTTCACCCGAGCGCTGGCTGGACGAGCATGGCAGCGCCCTGTATCGCTATGCCCTGGTCCGTACGCGCGACGAGCACAAGGCGGAGGAACTGGTGCAGGAAACCTTTCTCGCCGCCTTGCAGGCGCGCGAGCGCTTCGCGG
>JACRMO010000307.1 GCA_016214925.1 Gammaproteobacteria bacterium | reverse complement strand
CAAGCCTTGCATGTCGGTGTAGACATTGGTGTCGATAGCGGAGGTCATATCACGGCATGCCTAAAGGATGATCAGCTCCGCCCGCAACGCCCCGGCTTCCTTGAGCGCTTCCAGGATCGCGACCAGATCGCTGGGCGCGGCACCGACGCGATTCACACCCACGACGATGTCATTGAGCGTGATCCCTTCCTTCACCAGGAACATGTGCGACGGCTCTTCCGAAATATCGATCGAACTCGACGGCGTCACCGCCGTCCGACCCGATGAGAACGCATCCGGCTGGCTGACTTGCACGTCTTCGGTGACCGTCACAACCAAGTTGCCGTGTGCGACTGCCGCCGGCAGTATCCGTACATGCGAGCCAATCACCACCGTGCCGGTACGCGAGTTGACGACGACCCGGGCCGGCGCATCGCCCGGCACCAGTTCCAGATTCTCCAGCATGGAGACATAGGCCACGCGTTGGCCTGCATCGCGCGGGGCGTTTACCTGCACACTGGTGGCATCGATCGGCAACGCGGTGCCCGGACCCATGGTGGTGTTGATGGATTCAGCCAGGCGGTTCGCCGTGGTGAAGTCCGCCGCATGCAGATTCAACACCAGGTGATCGCCGCTCATGAACGGATTGGCCACCGCGCGTTCGACGGTCGCGCCGTTGGGTATTCGCCCCACGCTGGGAATGTTGACCGTCACTTTGGAACCGTCCTCGCCGCCCGCCGTCAGACCGCTCACCACCAAATTGCCTTGGGCAATCGCATACACTTGACCGTCGGCGCCGCGTAACGGTGCCATCAATAGCGTACCGCCGCGCAGACTCTTGGCATTGCCGATCGAGGATGCGGTGATATCGATCTTCTGCCCCGGCTTGGCAAAGGCCGGCAGCGTCGCGCTCAAGGACACCGCAGCGACGTTCTTCAACTGCGGTTTCACGTTCGGCGGCACGGAGATACCGAACTGGTTGAGCATGTTCTTAAGGCTCTGCACCGTGAACGGCGTCTGGCTGGTCTGATCGCCCGTGCCGTTGAGACCGACGATAAGACCATACCCGACCAGTTGGTTGTCGCGCACACCGGCGACCGCGGCCAGATCCTTGACCCGATCGGCGAACACAGCGTTGCTGCTCACCGCCAATAGGCCCATCAGCATCAGTTTGCGCAGATTGAGCATCATAGTCTTGTCCTCTTATTCGTATTAGTACGGCCACAGCGCGCTGGCAAAGAAGCGCGACAGCCAGCCCATTTTGTTGGAGTCCGCCACGAATCCCTTGCCACTGTAGGTAATGCGCGCATCCGCCACCTGGCCGGACAGCACGGTGTTGTCGGTGCGCACATCGACGGGACGCACGATGCCGGAGATCTGGATGTATTCGTCGCCCTGGTTGAGGGTCAGCCACTTCTCGCCGCGCACCATCAGATTGCCGTTGGGCAGCACATCGATCACCGTTACGGTGATGTTGCCGCTCAGGCTGTTGCCTTGGCTGCTGGTGCCTTCGCCCTTGAATTCCTGATTGGACTGGAGGTCGGTGCCCAGGTTGCTGGAACGGTCATCGCCGTGCGGCAGCAGCGGCGTATCGAATTTGAGCGGCGCACCGAGCAGCGTCGGATTCTCGATACCGACGGTGTTGTCTTTCGAGGTCTCGGTCTTGGCATCCTTGCTGGCCTGCGTGCGTTCCTGCAACACGACGGTGATGGTGTCGCCGATGCGGCGCGCCTTGATATCCTCGAACAAGGCCTGACTGTAACCGGCCTGATAGATACCGCCATTGGTCTGCGGCGGCGCTACACTCACCGGCGGATACGCCGGGCGGTAATCGGCCGACGGTTGCTGTAGGCCCGCGCAGCCGCTCAACAGGGTCAGCACGGCGCACACGCACAGCAGCCTTCGCGATATATTGTCAATCGAGCTTCTAGTCATGACGCTTACCCGCCCCGGCGAATTTCATCAGAGGTTATTGGTGACGAACTGGAGCATGTTGTCCGAGGTCGAGATCGCCTTGGAATTCATTTCATAGGCGCGTTGTGCCTCGATCATGTTGACCAGTTCTTCCACCACATTGACGTTGGAGGTTTCCAGCGCGCCCTGCACCACGGTGCCCAGACCGTTCAGGCCTGGGTTGCCGGCGGTGGGTGAACCACTCGACGCCGTCTCCACGAACAGGTTGTTGCCGATCGGCTGCAAACCGGCCGGATTGACGAAGTCCGTTAATTGCAGCGTGCCGATCTGGCTGGGCTGCGCTTGGCCTTGCACCGCCACCGTCACCGTACCGTCGGTGCCGATGGTGACGCTCTGGGAGTTATCCGGAATAGTCATGGCGGGATCGACCAGATAACCCATCGCAGTCACCAACTGCCCGGTGGAATCGATCTGCAGAGCGCCGTCGCGGGTATAGCCCAGCGAACCGTCCGGCATCTGCACCTGCAAGAAACCGCGTCCCTGGATGGCGACATCCAGACTGTTGTTGGTCTGCACGATATTGCCCTGGGTGTGCAGTTTCTCGGTGGCGACGGTGCGCACGCCGGTGCCCAGCATCAGACCCGAGGGCAGTTGCGTATCCTGCGAGGACTGCGCGCCGGGTTGGCGCATCGTCTGGTACATCAGATCTTCGAAGACGGCGCGGTCGCGCTTGAAGCCCATGGTGTTGACGTTGGCCAGATTGTTGGAGATGACGCTCATGCGCGTCTGCTGCGCCTCCAAGCCGGTCATCGCTATCCACATTGCCTTGTTCATCTGTCGCTCTCCTTACCCGCTCGAGATTCGAGCCGGCGTTAACCGATACTCATCAATTGGGCCGAGGCGGCGTCGGTTTCCTCCGCCACCTTCATCAGCTTGACCTGGGCTTCGAACTGACGCGCCAGTTGAATCATGGTGGTCATCGCCTCGACGGTATTGACGTTCGAAGTTTCCAACACGCCGCTGGCGATACGCACATTCGCATCCGGCTCGGCACTGGCACCACCACGCCGCCGCAACAAACCGTCTTCACCCTTTTCCAGACTGCCCGGATCGATATTGACCAACTTGATGCGTCCCACCACTGCAAGCGTCGCCGGTGCTTGTCCGGTCGGCAACACCGAGACCGTACCGTCGGCGGCGACTTCCAGTTCCTGCGCATCCGGTACCGAGATCGGACCGCCGTCGCCCAGCACCGGACGCCCCGTGCCGGTTTCCAGAATGCCGGTCTGGGAGACACGCAGATCGCCGGCCCGCGTGTAGGCCTCGCTACCATCCGGCGCCTGAATGGCAATCCAACCCGTGCCGTTGACGGCGATATCCAGACTGCGTCCGGTGGCCATCAGCGCACCCGAGCTCTGATCGACACCGGAGATTTCGCTCTGACTGTGCACGCGACTGGCATAACCCGGTCCATATACCGGCAGCGCGCGCAACGCCTCGAACTGCGCCTTGAACCCTGTCGTGCTGACATTCGCCAGATTGTTCGCATTGACCGCCTGAGCCTTCTGAATCTGGCTGGCCCCGTCGGCGGCGATGTACAGCATGTGGTCCATGGTCGTACTCCGAGTTCAGCTATCAGCGGATATTGATGATGGTCTGGGTAATGGTGTCGGCGGTGCTGATGACCTGCGAATTGGCCTGGAAGTTACGCTGCGCCGTGATCAAGTTGATCAGTTCCTCGGCGATATCGACATTGGATGCTTCCAGGGCGCCCGACTGGATCAAGCCGAAACTCGCCGTGCCTGCTTCACCGACCAACGCACCGCCGGAACTGTATGTCTCCGCCCAGTTGGTATCACCCAACTGCCGCATGCCCTGCACGTTGGCGAAATTGGCCAGCGCAATCTTGCCCAACGCGGTCGCTTGACCGTTGGTGTAACGCGCCGAGACCACGCCGGTATCACCGATATCCAAGCCCGTCAAACGACCGGTGGCATAACCGTCCTGGAACAGCGAGTTCACTGCGTAATCACCGCCGAACTGGGTGACATCCGCGTAATCCTGGGTGAGCGTGAGGTTGGCCGCGCCATTGGTCATGGGCAAAGCATCGTAGGTCACGGTGGTAGACGCCGCGCCATTGACCGTGGCCAGACTGCCATCGGTGTTGAAGACCAGCGTCGAATACGCGTTGCCACCGTCAGTCACGTTGGTACTGGTGGTACCGTCATCCGTGTACAACCAGCTGTGCCAGGTGTTGGCGGCGGCGTTGTCCTTCAGGAAATACATGGTGGACGTGTGCTGCGCACCCAACGAATCGTACACCGTATAGGACGTGGAATAGTTGTAGCTGTTCGGATCTGTCGGGTCGAACGCGGCAACGGCACCGGCACTGGTATCACCGGCGTCCATGTTTAGCGCCATTTCGACTGTAGTGGTCGGGTTCGGCGCGCCTTCGCTCAATGAGATCTGCAGATTGTTCAGCGAACCAGTATTGAAGGCCGTGGAGCTGCCGCCAATCGGCGCGAACACCTGCAACTGCTGCCCGTTGCTGTTCACCACATAGCCGTCACGATCGATGCTGAAGGCGCCGGCACGGGTATACACTCGCGAGCCGTTGTCATTGAGCACGAAGAAGCCTTCGCCATTGGTCGCAAGGTCTAGATTATTGTTGGTGAATTCGATATTGCCCTGTGCGAACTGCTGCGCGACGCGCGCCAGACGCACACCGCCGCCGACCGCGGTGTCGCTGACACCGCCGATGGATGTCGCATAGACATCGGCGAATTCCGCACGCGACGATTTGAAGCCATTGGTGCTGGCGTTGGCGATGTTGTTACCCGTGACTTTAAGGTCCGACGACGCTGCGTTCAGACCGCTTAGTGCAATACGAAATGGCATGGTGTTGCCCTCCTCGTCAGAGAATCTGTTTGACCTGTTCGAAATCCACCGGACCGACACCCGCCAGATCCAGCAGCAGGCCTCCGGTACGACCCAAGGTCACCCCATTGACCCGATTGACCACCAAGGCCTCGACAGCCTCGTCTTTACCGCTGTATTCCGCTTGGGCACTGATCAGATAGTTGCCCGACGGCGCATAGGTGCCGTCGTCGCGCAAACCATCCCACTGGTACATCGCCTCGCCCGAAGCCTGACTGCCCAGTTCCAGACGCCGCACCATCTGGCCGGCGCTGTCGTAGATATTCACCGTCACATGCGGACTGGCGGACGGTAATTCCACACTGCCGCGGATCGGCTGTCCGGTCGCCAGCACACCCAGCCCGGTCGGCGCCAACACATCGCGGCCGACCAACGAGGCCGCTTGCAACGCCTGATTCGACACCAGCGATTTGCTCAAATTCTCAAAGGACGAATTCAATTCCTGAATACCGCTGGATTGATTGATGGCTGCGAGTTGGGAAGTAAACTCGGTGTTATCCATGGGTTTCATGGGATCCTGATTCCGGATCTGCGCAAGCAGCAAACCCATGAAGTCATCCGCGCTTAGTTTGTTCGCATCTTTGGTCTTGGCCTGCGAGTCTTGCGTCGAGCGCAGTCCCAATGTGCCAAGGGTGTCACTGTCTATTGAAGCCACCATGACGGTCTACCTCCTTGCCTCTCACTGCCCCAGCCGCAACGTGGCCAGCAGCATCTGTTTGGACGTGTTCAACACCTCGACGTTGTTCTGGTAACTACGCGAGGCCGAAATCATGTTCACCATTTCATCCACGGGATTCACATTGGGCAGATATACATAGCCATTGCTATCCGCGAGCGGATTGTCCGGCGCATAACGTTGCTGCAACGGCTCCTGATCCTCGGCGACACCGAGCACGCGCACGCCGCCGCCTTCGCTCTCGCCATGCATGGCCTGGAGCATGGCGGCGAATACCGGGTGCCGGGCGCGATAGGTGGTTTCTTCAGAGCTGCCGACGGTTTCCGCATTCGCCAGATTGCTGGCGGTGGTATTCAGCCGCACGCTTTGCGCGCTCATGGCCGAACCGGCGATATCGAAGACTTTAAAGAGGGACATGATCATTCTCCCCGGATGGCCGTCAGCAGGCCTTTGATGCGACTGTTCAGGAAGGTCAAGGTCGCCTGATAGTTCACCGCATTTTCGGCGAAGGAGGCCTGCTCGACCTGGGAATCGACGGTGTTACCGTCCAGCGACGGCTGATTGGGAACGCGGTATTTGAAGGGTTCGGCGCCGATGCCCGACGCATCGCTCAGGGCGATATGCTGAGCATGGGTGGTGTTGAGCGCGACCTGTTCGGACTGCGCTTGGTTCATCACGGATTGGAAATCGAAATCGCGCGCCTTGAAGTTCGGCGTATCGGCATTCGCCATATTTGACGCGATCAACTCGGAACGACGCCCCCGGAGAACCAGGGCTCCGGGCAATGGACCCAGCGCGGAATCGATGTTTATCGGCATGGCAACCTCGAACTTAAGAGTGTTTAGCCATGACCTAAGCAACGGCCGTGCCAGAGCGGCACAAACCGCCGTCCTGATTACGCGCAACCTTTAATATGGAGGGAACTGCCGTTGTGGAAGCGGCAAGAATCCGCCGCTGGGCGGCAAGCTATTTCTAGCCCTTGCCGCCAAGCGGCGGGCGCGCTGCGGGGCGAAGTGGTGGCGCATTGGGACGCGCTGACAGACCGGTTTTGACGCGATACACCGACCCACGCGGACAACGCACCATCTCGAATTCATCCGAATATTGCGTGATGGACTCGGACGACCCCAGGAACAGATAGCCGCCGGGATTCAATATTCTCGCCATGCGCGCCAGGATGTCCGCCTTGGACTCGCTGGAGAAATAGATTAGTACGTTGCGACAGAAAATGACGTCGAAACGCCCGAGCAGACTGTAACTCTGCAGGAGATTGGTCTGACTGAAACGTACCCGGTTGCGGATTTCCGGGCGCGCCTGCCAGTGGTTGTCGCGTTGCTGGATGAAGTATTTTTGCTTGCGCTCCGGGGACAGCCCGCGCGCCAACGCCAGGTTGTCATAGGTGGCGTCCTTTGCCTCCTGCAGGATCGTCGGCGAGATATCCGTGGCGTGGATCTGTACATCGCCCAAACTACCGGGCCGGCCGGCCAAGTATTCCTGGACGATCATGCTAATGGAATACGGTTCCTGCCCGGTCGAACAGGCCGCCGACCAGATGCGTGGATTACGCACACGACGCTCGGCCAGATCCGGGAAGATCAGATCCTTGAGGATGTCGAAGGGAAAGGTATCGCGGAACCAGAAAGTTTCGTTGGTGGTCATCGCCTCGACGATGCGCTCGCGCAACGGGCGATTGGAACCCTGCCGCAGGTGGTTCACCAGATCGCCAAGCGTCGCGACACCTTCGTCCGCCATCAGACGCCCTAGACGGCTCACCACCAGATAATGTTTGTTCTCGCCCAGGACGATACCGCAGGCCTCTTCAAGGAAGACCCGAAACGCCTCGTAATCGTTGGTAGAGAGTGCTGCGCGCGTCAAACTGCTATTCCTTCTCGCCGTTCCGCCTGGGTGACGGCGGTGCACCTATCTGACCCGCACAGCGGGAGTAACGTGTGTGACTCGCTGCATAGGTCAGGCGCGCTCAAGCTTCAAGGCGCGGCTGTTTGGCCTTGACCTGCTTCATAACCGCGGCCGCCAACAGGTCCGGCTTGAACTTGGCGATGAACTGATTGGCACCCACTTTTTCCACCATGGCGTTATTGAATACGCCACTCAGGGAGGTGTGCAACAGAACAAACGTATCCTTCAGTCGCGCATCGGCCCGCAACTTGGTTGTCAGTGTATAACCATCCATTTCCGGCATCTCCACATCGGAAATGATCATGGTGAGATGGCGCAGCTTTTCCGGTTCCTGATCGGCCCAGTGCTCCAGCAGATCCAACGCTTTTCTGCCATCCGTTGCGAGCGTCGATTCGATCCCCAGCTGATCCAATGTGCGCTTGATTTGATTGCGCGCAACCATGGAATCATCCGCAACCAGAACATGCGGCCGATGTTCGGACATATCCTCTTCCTGAGTTTCCGCAGCGTCGGCCAAAATCTCACTGGAGATATTTTCGTTTACTCCGATGACTTCAAAGAGCACCTTTTCCACATCGATGATCTCGACCAACTCACCTTCCACTTCGGTAACAGCCGTCAGATAGCTATTGCGCCCAGTGCCCTTGGGCGGAGGCAAGATTTGTTCCCAGTTCATATTGACGATGCGGTCAACCATTTTGACCAGGAAACCCTGCACCGTGCGATTGAACTCAGTGATGATGACGAAGTTCCCCGTCGTGTCGTCCAGAGGGCGCCGACCAATAGCCTTGCCCAAGTCGAGCACGGGAATGGTTTTGCCGCGCATGTTGGCGATACCGCGCACGACCGGATGCGAATGCGGCAGTACTGTCAGCGGCGGGCATTGAATGACTTCCTGGATCTTGAATACATTGAGGCCGAAGCGTTGCCCGTTGTCGAGCCGGAACATCAGAATTTCCAGGCGGTTGTGCCCCGCAAGTTGGGTGCGTTGATCGACGCTCGCCAATACGCTGCTCATGTCTTGTTCTCCTGCCCGGCAAAGGTTGTATGACGTCCTCGCACAAGTATCGGCGTGACCTGGCGTTCCTTTATCGGACACGTTGAACGGCACGGCAATTGCATTTTCACCCTACATGAAGTGAATTGGAGAGTGACAATGACTGCGATCCGCCCACCCTTGCGTACCCTTGCCCCGCTGTTACTGGCGGGCTGTCTGGGTAGCCTGCGTGCGCTGGCCGATGACGCTATGCAACCCACCGTGGATATCCTGAACACCGCCCAGACATTCCTCGAACAGGCCACCCGCGATCAGCACAGTGGGCGTATCGACATCAGCTTGGGCCGGCTCGACCCGCGGCTGCGACTGGCGCATTGCGCGCAACCGCTCCAGGCATCCCAACCCAGCGGAGCACGACTCGCGGGCCATACCAGCGTCGCAGTACGCTGCCCGGACATGGCCGACTGGACCGTCTATGTCACTGCCGAGATTAAAGTTTTCGGGCCGGCACTGGTCACTGCCCGAAGCTTGGCGCGGGGCGTGGCCCTGGCATCTGCCGACGTGAACACCGTCGAGACCGAGCTCACCAACCTCGGCCATGGTCACCTGGAAAGCCTGGAGGAAATCCAGGGCATGGCCACTCTGCGGGCTTTACCCGCAGGCACGGTTCTGACACCCTCGATGCTCAAGGCGCCACGCATAATCCGCCGCGGCGACCGCGTCACCCTGGTCAGCAGCCAAGGTCCGGTTCAGGTGGAAATGCAGGGTGAAGCTGTCAATGATGGTGCCCGCGGCGACCGGGTACGGGTACGCGCCTTGAGCTCGCAGCGCGTCGTGGAAGGGTGGGTCGTTTCAGCTAGCGTCGTAAAAGTGACGCTTTGACCCCAGAGCCCGAAAAAGACGCTAAAGTTATTGAACTGACTGACGATACAGAAAATAAGTCAATCATATTGGCAGCACTAGGAGACGAGTATGGCTATAGAAATCAACAACGTTCCACCTTCATCGGCGCAGGTTTCCGAGCTTGGCTCGCACCGCGCAGGCGGAAGCACCCCCACACCGACCGAGAAGGTTGCCGAGAAAAATAGCGCTCCTTCGCCGGCCGCCGATCAAGTCAGCCTGACCCCCGCGGCCCAGCAGTTGCGCAGCCTGGAGCAGCAGATCGCCGAACAACCGGTGGTCGACACCCAAAAGGTCAATGCCGTGAAAGAATTGCAAGCAAGCGGCAGGTTTGAAATTGACCCGAACCGGATTGCCGACAAGATGATGTCCCTGGAACGAGCCCTTGGTGACATGGGCTAATCCGGCATCCACCGATGAACGACCGTCAGCACTACCGTAACCAGCTGCACGACCTGCTCCGCACGCAATTCGACTGTGCCGGGCGATTGCACACCGTGCTCACTGCCGAGGCCGAGGCCCTGACGAATCGCGACGTCGACAGCCTGGAACGGCTCGTCGGCGACAAACACGGCCTCATACAGACCTTCGAGGCCTTGGAACTCCGCAAGCGGCATATCCTGGACCAAACCGGATTCGGGGCAGATCAGGATGTCGAGGCCTGCATCGATTGGTGCGACGACAGCGGGCAGCTCAGGCGCGGCTGGCACCTGCTGTTGGAACGTATCAACCGCTGTCAGCGGCAAAACCGCATCAATGGCGCGACCCTGGACTCCAGTCGCCGCCATGCCCAGCAAGCCCTCGCAATACTCCGCGGGCAACCCATTGCCGCCCAACTCTACAACCCGGCCGGCGCGACCACGCTCAACGAAGACAGTGGGCGCAGCCTCGCCAAGGCGTAAACAGTCCCTGCCGCAACATGCGGATTCTCATCGCGGCGCGCAGTGCGTATTATCCCGACCTGACTGAGGCATAGCCCGGAGCATGGTTAGGCGATGACAGAACAACAGGCACCAGACCGAACCACCGACTACCAAGGCAAAACCGAGCGAATTACTCATCCCCCGCAGATCGCCGCGTTACTGCGTCGGGTACGTGATCAGAAGGTTTTGCTGAGCGCGCAGGTGCCCGGACACGAAGGCCTGTTCAACAGCATGCTGCTCGACGTCAATCCGGAACGCAACATCATCCTGCTCGATGAACTCAGTCCCCGCGGAGGTCACGAGCTCGCCTGCCAAGTGCGACAACTACGCGTGCGTTGCCAATGTCACGGGGTCGAGCTGAGTTTCGCCTGCGCCATCGAAGTTGGCCAGAGTCAGCGCGGCATCTCGTTCTACCGTGCCTCACTCCCCGATGCTATCAACTACCTGCAACGCCGTATCAATTTCCGGGTGCGGGTGGGCGTGAACCTCGCCGTGCCCGTCCACTTGCCGCTGGAAGGCGCCGCGATCCTGGACGGCGAATTATCCGACTTGTCGCTGGGTGGCCTGGGCGCCAACGTCAGCACGCATGTGAAACTGAGTCGTGGTCAGATTATCGATACCTGTTCGATTCACCTGCCCAAAGGCGAGTCCCTACAGGCTGAACTCGAAATCCGCTTTGTCCGCCATGACACGCAACGCCAGCAACAGCACATCGGCGCGGCCTTCCGCAACCTCCAGCCCCAGCAGGAGCAGACCCTGCGGAAATTCGTCGCGCAACTCGAGCGGGAAATGCTGCGGCGCAAGGCGCGCAGCTGATCTTCACGGCCATATGGCACGGCATGGGAAAGCGATGCTAGAATACGCCGCACTCGGCCCGGTCGCGGTCGGGAAAGTGCGATACATGGGGCGGTAGCTCAGCTGGGAGAGCGCTGCGTTCGCAATGCAGAGGTCGGGAGTTCGATCCTCCTCCGCTCCACCATTATCCCGTACCCCGCCATCATGGCGGGTTTTTTATTGCTTACCCGAACATAGCGTCAAACGCGAAGCTGAGACCAGCCGGTACTGACTGCGAGTTCGTGCTTACGGTT
>JACRMO010000306.1 GCA_016214925.1 Gammaproteobacteria bacterium | reverse complement strand
TTCATAGCAGGTTCACAACCCATCGTCTCGGGATCAAAAGGCGGTATAGAGTAGCCGAGCCGGGACGGGCATTCACGTTGCACGCGATAAGGGTTTCCACCGGCCGGTTTCCGGGCTTGACTCGAACCCCCGCTACGCCGAAACTTAGCCGCTTATTCCGGGGACCGGGCGTCGTCCGTGACATAGACCTGGCCCGAAAAATCCATTCCGGACCGGCGGATACACCGCCTCTTCAGGAGATCTGAATGGCTACTAGCAAGAAAGCCGCGCCCAAGAAGAAAGTGGTCGCGAAGAAAGAACCTGCCAAGAAGACCCCGGCAAAAAAGGCCGTGGCGAAGAAGGCGGCTGCCCCAAAGGCAGCACCCAAGAAGGCCGCCGCGCCGAAGAAAGTCGAGCCGAAGAAGGTTGAAACGAAGAAGCCCGTGACACAGAAAACTGTTCCCCAGAAAGCCGTCCCTCAGAAGGCCGCTCCCCTGAAGGCTGCCGCAGCCCCGGTCGCCGCGAAAAAACCCGCCGCCGCCAAGAAGCCCGCGGCAGCGACAAAAAAATCGCCGACCGCAAAATCCGGACCTATCGTCGAGGGTATCGAGCCCTATCGGGCAACTCCCGGCGAAGATTATATGAACGACACCCAGCGGGAACATTTCCGCAGCATTCTGTTGGCCTGGAAGCGCGAACTGATGGAAGAGGTCGACCGCACCGTTCATCACATGCAGGACGAGGCCGCCAACTTCCCCGATCCCAACGATCGCGCGACGCAGGAATCCGAGTTCAGCATGGAACTGCGCGCCCGCGACCGCGAGCGCAAACTCATCAAGAAGATCGACGAGACCATCGGCAAGCTCGATCACGACGAGTACGGCTACTGCGAGTCCTGTGGCGTGGAGATCGGCATTCGCCGTCTCGAGGCCCGGCCGACCGCCGCGTTGTGCATCGACTGCAAGACGTTGGATGAAATCCGCGAGAAGCAGATGGGCGGCTGACCGTCTCCCGATCTAGCCGCACGACCCAGAAAACCGGCCGCTGGCCGGTTTTCTTTTTTGTTACAGTATGCGCATTGTAAGACTGATTTCTGGATAGTATTTTCGGAGCGTGCATGTACATCGGCCGTTTCGCCCCTTCGCCCACCGGTCCCTTGCACATCGGCTCGCTGATCACGGCGGTCGCGAGTTTTCTCGATGCGCGCAGTCACGGCGGCCGCTGGCAGGTACGTATAGAGGATGTGGACACGCCGCGTGAACAACCCGGTGCAGCGGATTCCATCCTGCGCGCATTGGAAGATTTCGCGCTGTATTGGGATGGACCGGTGCTGTATCAAAACCAGCGTCTGGAAGCCTATCGCGAGGCCATCGAACGGCTGCGTGTGGCGGACCATACCTTCGCCTGCGCCTGTACGCGCCGTGAAATCGCCGACAGCGCCCTGCCCGGTCAGGAAGGACCGATCTATCCCGGCACCTGTCGCAACGGGTTTCAGAATGGCCAGCCGGCGCGTGCCCTGCGCGTGCGCGTGGATTCCGCGCCGATCGGTTTCACAGATCGTCTACACGGTTGTTTCGAACAGGACTTGGCCGGCGAAGTCGGCGATTTCGTGATCGTGCGCGCCGATGGTCTCATGGCCTATCAATTGGCGGTCGTGGTCGACGATGCCGCACAAGGCATCACCCATGTCGTGCGCGGCAGCGATCTGCTGTTCTCGACGCCACGGCAGATTCTGCTCCAACAGCTGCTTGGTTATGCCACGCCCAGCTACCTGCATGTGCCGGTCGCGGTAGACGCCACGGGCGAGAAGCTCAGCAAACAAACCTACGCGCCTGGCATCGAAACCCGCAATCTGGGCCATCTGGCTTGCGTCGTACTGGATTTTTTGGGTCAGAACATCCCACCCGAGGCGGAGCACTTACCCCTCGAACAACTGTGGACCCAGGCGGCCCGCCAGTGGAACCCGCAACGTTTGCCGCAGCTGCGCCAGCGCCTCGCACCAGACATTGGCGCGACATCGCTGTTCCGGTAATCTCCCCGCTGCGGCCGCGCCGCGCTGTAACAGGAACGCCAGCATATCCACGAGGAGCGAGAACATGTCCGAGCATAAGGTCTATCCAGTCCCTGCCGCGTTTGGCGCCAAGGCGCTGCTCAACACCGAGCAGTATGCCGCGCTGTATCGGCAATCGGTGGATGACCCGGAAGGTTTCTGGGCCGAGCAGGCCAAGACCTTCCTGACCTGGACGAAGCCGTGGTCCAAAGTCCTGGAATGGGACTTCAACAAGGCACACATCCGCTGGTTCGAAGGTGGCAAGCTCAATGTCACCATCAACTGCCTGGATCGTCATCTCGCCACACGCGGCGATCAGACGGCCTTGATCTGGGAAAGCGACGATCCCAACGTCGACAAGAAAATCACCTACCGCGAATTGCACACCGAAGTCTGCAAGCTTGGCAACGTGCTCAAAACCCGTGGCGTGAAAAAAGGCGACCGCGTGTGCATCTACATGCCGATGATTCCGGAGGCGGTTGTCGCGATGCTCGCCTGCGCGCGCATCGGCGCGGTGCACTCGGTGGTATTCGGCGGCTTCTCGCCGGAATCGCTCAAGGATCGCATCCTTGATTCCGACTGCCGTGTCGTCATCACCGCCGACGAAGGCGTGCGCGGTGGCCGTTCCGTGCCACTCAAAGCCAACACCGACATGGCGCTCAAAGCCTGTCCGAATGTGAATACAGTGCTCACTGTAGAACGCACCGGCGGCAAGATCGACTGGGATTATAAACGCGATGTCTGGTATCACGACGCCATGGAGCAAGCCTCGGCCGACTGCCCGCCCGAGGAAATGGACGCCGAAGATCCGCTGTTCATCCTCTACACCTCCGGGTCCACCGGGAAACCGAAAGGCGTCTTACACACGACCGGCGGCTATCTGCTGTTCGCGGCGATTACGCACAAATACACCTTCGACTACCACGACGGCGACATCTTCTGGTGTACCG
This sequence comes from Gammaproteobacteria bacterium, assembly GCA_016214925.1. GTDB lineage: Bacteria > Pseudomonadota > Gammaproteobacteria > Thiohalobacterales > Thiohalobacteraceae > JAHJQQ01. Next base: position 3,943 of record JACRMO010000306.1, on the reverse strand, counting down.
CCGACGTGGGTTGGGTCACCGGTCATTCATATATTGTGTATGGCCCGCTCGCCAACGGCGCCATCAGTCTGGTGTTTGAAGGCATTCCCACTTACCCGGACGCCGGACGTTTCTGGGCGGTAATCGACAAACATCAGGTCAACACCTTCTACACCGCACCGACAGCGATTCGCGCGCTGATGCGTGAAGGCGATGCGCCGGTGAAGAAACATGCACGCACGTCGCTCAAGCTGCTCGGTACTGTCGGCGAACCGATCAACCCCGAGGCCTGGGAGTGGTATTACCATGTTGTCGGCGATGGCCGTTGCCCGGTCGTCGATACTTGGTGGCAGACTGAAACCGGTGGCCATCTGATTACGCCATTGCCGGGCGCGACCGCGCTCAAACCCGGTTCCGCGACATTGCCCTTCTTCGGCGTCGTGCCGGCGATTGTCGACAACGAAGGTAAGATATTGGAAGGCGCCTGCGAGGGTAATCTGGTTATCACCCGCCCCTGGCCGGGCCAGATGCGCACGGTGTACGGCGATCACCAGCGTTTTATCGACACTTATTTCAAGACCTATCCGGGCCTGTATTTCACCGGTGACGGCGCGCGTCGCGATGAGGATGGCTATTACTGGATCACTGGCCGCGTCGACGATGTGCTGAACGTATCCGGTCATCGCCTCGGCACGGCCGAGGTCGAGAGCGCACTGGTACTACACGAAGCCGTTGCCGAGGCCGCCGTAGTCGGTTATCCGCACGACATCAAAGGCCAGGGTATCTACGCCTATGTCACACTCATCAAAGGCTTTGAGTCCAGCGATGAACTGCGCAAAGAACTGGTCGCTCTGGTACGCAAGGAGATCGGTGCCATCGCCACTCCGGATGTGATTCAATGGGCGCCGGGGCTGCCCAAGACCCGCTCCGGCAAGATCATGCGCCGCATCCTGCGCAAGATCGCCGCCAATGAAGTGGACAACCTGGGCGACATCTCGACACTGGCCGATCCCGGCGTAGTCGATGATCTGACCCACAACCGCGCGCACAAGTAATCCGACAGAGTGATCAACGTATGAAATCGATTCAGATCAGCCAGCTGTTCGTGTTGATCGCTGAACCTTCCACCACTCAGCAACGTATCGTTTCGGGCTGGTTGCAGGATTTGGGCGTGCATCAAATCACAGTGGTAGCCGGTGGCGAAGACGCATTGCAACAGATGCGCGCGACCCCACCCGATCTGGTTATCAGTGCAATGCATCTGCCGTGCATGACCGGCGCGGATCTGGTTCAGACGATGCGCACTGATCCGGAACTTGCCGATATTCCCTTCATGCTGGTCTCCAGCGAAACCAGTTACCGCTATCTGGAACCACTACGTCAAGCCGGCGTTATCGCCATCCTGCCCAAGCCCTTCACGCCGGAGCAATTGCAGAAATCGCTGTATGCGACTCTGGATTTTCTGGAGCCCAACCAAGTTCATCTCGGCGACCATACACCCGACGAGATTCGTGTCCTGTTGGTCGACGACATGCACACCTCGCGGCGTTTCATGCGCCATATTCTGGAGAAGATGGGCATTGTGCGGGTACAAGAGGCGGAGAACGGTGTGCAGGCGCGTGAATTGATCGATCGGGAATATTTCGATCTCATCATCACCGACTATTACATGCCGGAGATGGACGGTGGCGAGCTGATCGATTACATCCGCAACGAAAGCAGCCAGGGCGGCGTCCCCATCCTGATGGTCACCTCCGCCTCCGATCGCAGCCGTCTCGCAGCTCTGGAGCAGAACGGTGTGGCGGCCGTGTTCGACAAGCCCTTCGATGTCGACACCCTGCGCCGTATTGTGGAACAGACATTGAGTTGAACGGATTACCAGACTGACAGACCCGTTCTGCCAGAAAATTGTGCCCGAAAACATCCCTTCGCTTTTAGATCGCCCTGCACGCCCATGCCCCTTCCCCTGGCCACACCCGACGCCCTCGGGCGCCCCTTAATCCACCCCGGATAACGGGAATTTTTTAATATTTATCAATCTATTAATAAGCTATCGAGCAATCTAGGCACAACCTCGACCTACCCGAAAATTCAAGCTTCCCAGCGCAACGCCGATACCTCACTTAGACAATAATGTCAAGGAATTGGCGCATTTTATCTATGCTGACCCAGTCGATGTCCCACCAGGGAAATCCGCAGGAACCGGGTTCAGCAGGCTCTCCGCGTCTGGGACGGGCGCTGGAATATCTACTCACACTTCGGATGAAGAGAACTACACCCATGAATGTACTGAAGACTTTGTTTGTCGTGACCTTTGCATGTGCCTGGTATGGCGTCGCACAGAGTGCCCATGCTGCCGATGACGATATCTATGCAGTTCAGTTTTCCGAAGATGGGAAGTTTCTGGTGACCGGTGGTTCCGGCGGCAACAGCCCGCAACTTGACTACAGCGGCGGCATCAAGCTCTGGGACGCGGAACGTGGCACGTTGGTCAAGGCCTTCGGCGCACAAGGCGACATCGATAATATCTTCGGTACCGAGTACAGCCCGGTCGGCAAGCGCCGTTGGGGTATCGACAGTTTCAAAGACATCGTCATGACTGGTTCCTATCCGAACGGTAAGGTCGTTCTGCTGCCCTCTTCACTGGGACGTTTGGACGATGCCAGCAATGTGCAGCTACCCAATTTTATCGGCGGTTACATGGATCTTGCCTCGGCCCAGACCGACCGCATCCCCTTGGAACATAAAGTCGCCGCCGCCCGTACCTGCGGCGATACCAACGCCGCCTACGAATACATTGGTCCGGTGGTCGCCTCCGAGAACGGCCGTTATGCAGCAGTAGTGGTCAACACATGTAAGTCGCAACTGGAACCCAACATCCCGGTCGCGCAGTATGACTCCACCGTGCATGTGATGGATTTGCGCACATTGAAAATCACCAAAAGCTTCCCAAAAGTCGATTCTGGTATCTATGCCACTGGCGTCACCGATAACGGCGAGCGCGTGGCATTTGTCGGCCGCAATCGTTTCGCAGTAATGGATACTAATACCGGCGCCCAGCACGAGATCGAGAAATATGAGAATGCCGTGTTCCAGCTGCCCCGTCAGTTCAGCTCGCTTTATTTTAATGACAAGGGCAACAAGCTGGTCTCACTGCACTATGTCTATGACATCGAAACTGGCAAGGAAACCGAGTTTTCCTGGAAGGCGGACTCAGTGGTTAACAAAGGCCATACCGCCAGCATGAAGGTCGCTCCCGATCTGAGCTACTTCGTATTGGTCAAACCGAAGAAATCCCTGGTGGTATTCGGTGAAGATGGTCTGCCGCGTTCTTATGGCAAGTCTGATCGCGTCATCGTGGTCGATATCAAGACCGGTGGCGAACGTGAACTTGCGATCACCGATTCGCGCACCGAAGGCAAGCGTTGCGTCACCGACATCTCCCCTGACAGCCGCCACGTCGCTGTGGCCTGCATGGGCGGCATCATCAAAGTCTTCGATGTCGCGTCTGGAAAAATGGAATGGGAACAGCGCAATGTCGGTTACAAACCGGAAGATATGGATAAGAACCTTATCCATGTCCGCGGCATCGCCGACTGGATGCAAGTGGCACAGGCCGATACCCGCTGGTAACACCTTACCGCATGGGGAGGACTTACCCCGCTCCGCACAACACCACGGCCGCAGCTAACTACTGCGGCCGATTTTTTTGCACGGACCTATAAGGTATCTCAAGCACAATAGACACCCACAAAAAACGCTGCCCCGTATTCACGGAGGCAGCGTCTGGATCCTTGCGGATAACCCGCGAAGCCTGCTCAGGAACGGCGTCGCGCCACACCCACCAGACCCAGCAAGCCACTGGCGAACAACCAGGCAGCCGCTGGCACAGGCACTGCCGAGGTAGCACTGCCAGAGAGGTTGATCTTGTCCTCGTTGTAGTCGTAAGTGATCAGCCAGTTCC
>JACRMO010000305.1 GCA_016214925.1 Gammaproteobacteria bacterium | reverse complement strand
TGCCCTTGGTAGGTTGGGGTGCGCAGATGCGAACCCCAACAAGGTTTTCAGGCGTTGGCCGGTTCGTTACCCCAACGACAATTACGCCGCGCCACTCCGATCAGACCCAGCAGGCCAGATCCGAACAGCCACGCGGCCGCAGGCACCGGTACCGCAGGCACACCGACATCGCCCGCATGAACAGCCCAGACGTAAAAGGGGGTGGTCTTATCTTCGTAGGCCTGGAGGCCATAACCGATATCGAACTGCCACGCGCGGCTGGTATCCGGCGCGTACTCCTTCGCCGACCAATAGTTGCCAGACTCGATCTTGGAAAACGGACCGGTGTTGGTCAAACCCCAGCCGGGCTGGGGGCCCTCGCCTGAGGATTTGAAGTAACCGAGATTACCCAAGGTGACGTAGAACAGGCTTGCCATTTCTCCGGTCGCGGTATCCACATTGTAGCCGCAGTCCGTGCCGGTATAGGCAAAGTCGCAACCGGCGGTGCCGGTGTCCGTCACCGTCGGTAGCCGCCAGCCGGCAATGCCGTTGCCGTAGGGGTTGAGATTCTCCACCCAGGCGGTGGCGGAAATCCAATCCATCGGCATGCCCGCGTAATTGGCGTTTGCCAACCACGTGATGTCCAACGTGGTGTCGTAGTACGCCTCGAAGGTGGCCAAGTTGCCGTCGAGATCACGCCCTTGCAGCGTGGTCTCCCAAGTGCCTTGGCCGCTCACGGGCACGGCATTGGCGAAACCGGCATTAAGCAGGCCGATACCAACGAGCGCAGTGCTCAAAATATAATTCTTCTTACACGACATAAATCCTCCCCTCTTTTTTCCGTCGCGGTCACACATACCTTCCGATACTCCGCGCCCCATGGCATTCATGCACATACTTGCCTGTGTAGGCTGTGCCATTTCTTCCATCCGGGCAATACGACTTACAACATTACCTGACTTTCCCCTACAAAACCCCATAGCCCTATTTGCGCCGGCGATGTGGCGTACTCGACCCCCAATCTACGCCGCAATCCCCTCAACCGTCAGATGACGCACATCCGTGCGCAGGCTCGCATGTTCGAAGGTGATCGCGCAGACGTTGCCCTCGGCATCCACATCCATGACGGTGTTCTCGTCGAGGTCTCTGGATTCCACGATGTCATTGGCACGGAACTCAATGTACAGGGTGTCGGTGTCCGAGAAGTACTGTACTTTCATGGTTTGAATCCCCGATCAAAAAATGCGTTGTGAACCGTCACACCCAAATGAGATCGAAGCACTTGAACATCACCCCGCCGTCACCGACAGCCACAGTCCCATCGCATGCAGCAGTCTGTTGATGGTGCGCAGTTCGGGATTGCCATTCTCGGAGAGCATTTTGTAGAGACTTTCGCGGCCCACATGCGCTTTGCGCGCCACGTTGGCCATGCCTTGCGCCTGCGCCACTTGGCGCAAGGTCAGCAGAAATACCGAGGGGCTGCATCCTCAAGCGCGGCATCAAGGTAGGCCGCAGCCTCCGCAGGATCTCTCAGATCTTCCAGCAGAACCTCTTCGTATGCTGCGCCTGCCGCCTTCTTGCTCATGACTTCACCCTCCTCGTAGAATCCGCGTGGGCATGACCAACGCACCCAACTGGGCTCAGCGTAGTGCTAGAAACGCGGCTTCTGCGTCGACGTCGAATTCCATAATGGCGTTGGATTGTGAACGCAGGAGCTGTTCGATCTGGGCAGTCGAGCAATTGCCTCGCTGAATCCAGACAACCTTGGGCGGGGGACCCTTCAGGAAGCTGATCTGGTGGAAGTCCGCATCCTTGGACGCAATACAGAAACCGTTGCTCATGGCGAACTGCCAAACGATGTTGTCGTCTGCGGCTTCCAAACCGACATCGCGTACATGCAGGGTACCGGGAAACAGATCATCCAGCCGACTTGCCAAACGGGGCGATAAGTTCTGGTCGAGCAGAAGCTTCACGCCGCAGGAATCGTGACCATGCGGCGTTCACGATCTGCGGCAAAAGCCAGACACGCACGGATGTCTTCGGCGGTAAGATCGGGAAAATCGCTGAGGATTTCCGCTTCACTCATACCGGAAGCAAGATATTCCAGGATGTCGTAGACGGTAATACGCAGCCCACGAATGCAGGGTTTCCCGCTGCGCTTGCCCGGCTCGATGGTGATGTGGTTGCGATAATCCATAATATTGAGCATACGAGCGGGCCGTGTTGCTTGCAAGCCTGTTCTTGAGCAAAGTTAGGGTAGGCAACATAGTCCACCCTATGAAGTATCTCTATTGGGTTTCGCCGCCCTCGCCACGCAGCCGCCGCAGTACTTCCGTCTCGCGGTTCATGATATGACTGACCAGCAGATCGCGGTCGGCTTCGCGGATATGCACATACTCGACGGCGATCAGCCAAGCGCAACCGTCGGCCGTCGCCTCCCGCGGATCGCAATGAACCACGCGCGACACGGTGAGGATGCCCGTCGAGGACGGGGGCAACACCATACGCGTTTCCAGCAAGGCATCGGGGGCGAACACGATCGGCGACGGAAACACCAGCCCGCCGGCACTGAGATTGACCTGGAGCCGGGTGAACGCGCCCTGCGCCACGGCCTCGTTCACGAACAACCGCGCCAGGTGATTCAATTTCTGATCGACCATCTTCAGGCAGCGCACCAGGTCGGGCGCATCGGCCACCATGCCGTGCAACAGCCGCGACATGTGCCGCGAGTTCACCGCGAAATTCGCCGCCACGGTGAAGCGGTCCGGCATCCGGTCGCCGATATGCTCGGCGATGGTGGCGACCTCGGCCGCATCGACCGGCCGCACCTGCAACAGCACTTCATCGTCGATGCGGAAATATTCGCGGCGTTCCGCCGAGCGGATGTATATGTCGTTGTCGGCCACCTTCGCCCCCCGTCAGTCCGTACCCGCACCCGCCCGTCGCAGTGCCCTTGCGCCCCATCCTACAACGATTCGGCCGCGCGGTGCAGACGCGCTACAATCCCCGCCATACCCGTCGCATTCACCGAGGTCTCACCGAGCCGTGCCCATGCCTGCCCCTGATACCACCGCCAACAACGGCCAGCCCCCGGCCCATCTCAGCCTCAAGCGTGTCGCCATCGACACCTACCGCGAGAACGTCGCCTATCTGCACCGCGACTGCGCCGTGTACCGCGCCGAGGGTTTCCAGGCGCTGTCCAAGATCGCCATCACCAACCACAACCACCGCATCCTCGCCGTGCTCAATGTAGTCGACGATGCCAATCTGGTCGGCCCCGACGAGTTGGGCCTGTCGGAACAGGCCTTCGCGCAATTCGGCTGCCAGGAGTGCGTGCAGGTGCACGTCGCCCACGCCGAGCCGCCGCAATCCATGGACGCGGTGCGCCGCAAAATGGGTGGCGAACGTCTCGGTCTGGAGGATTTTCAGGACATCACCCGCGACATCGTCGACAACCGTTATTCCAAGACCGAGATGGCCGCGTTCCTGGTGGGCTGCGGCCAGACCGGCTTGGACCGCGACGAGATTCTGTATCTGACTCAGGCGATGCTGGACTCCGGCGACCGCCTCGACTGGGACGAACCGCTGGTCGCCGACAAGCACTGCATCGGCGGCATTCCCGGCAACCGCACCTCCATGCTGGTCGTGCCGATCGTCGCCGCGCACGGCATGCTCATCCCCAAAACCTCCAGCCGCGCCATCACCTCGCCGGCCGGCACCGCCGACACCATGGAAATACTTGCGCAGGTGGAGCTGAGTCCCGACCGTCTGCACGAGATGGTGCGCAAACACCGCGGCTGTCTCGCCTGGGGCGGCACCGCGCGGCTGGCGCCGGTCGACGACATTCTCATCGCGGTGGAACGTCCGCTCGGCATCGACTCGCAAGGCCAGATGGTTGCGTCGATCCTGTCGAAGAAACTCGCCGCCGGCTCCACGCATCTGCTCATCGACATCCCAGTCGGCCCGACAGCCAAGGTGCGGCAAATGTCCCAGGCGCTGGCGCTGCGCAAACTGTTCGAGTACGTCGGCGACCGTTTGGGCTTGCACCTCGAAGTCGTCATCACCGACGGCCGCCAACCGGTCGGTCGCGGCATCGGTCCGGTGCTGGAGGTGCGCGATGTCATGCAGGTGCTGGAGAACGCTCCCAACGCACCGGCCGACCTGCGCCAGAAGTCGCTGCATCTCGCCGGCCGTATTCTTGAATTCGATCCCGATGTGCGCGGCGGCCACGGTTACGCCATCGCCCGCGACATCCTCGAATCCGGCCGTGCGCTCACCAAGATGAACGCCCTCATCGACGCGCAGGGGCGGCAGAGCACACATCCCGCGCCGGGACCGTTGCAGTTCGAGGTCCGTGCCGAACGCGCCGGTGTGGTTGCCGCTATCGACAATTTCCAGCTCGCGCGCATTGCACGCATGGCCGGCGCGCCGATGGGCAAGGGCGCGGGCGTCGATTTG
>JACRMO010000271.1:7899-8503 GCA_016214925.1 Gammaproteobacteria bacterium | reverse complement strand
GTACAATGGCTTCATTGAAAATGTCACATTGGCGTTTAAGTATTTTCCTATGCTGTTCAGATCTTCATTTAGACTTCAGAAGAACAACCAAGGATGGAATTGTTTCAGGACCGTTCTTGAAACAAGAAATTCGATAGCCCATCCAAAAACGATCGATGATTATATTGTCCCAGCAGAAACGCTCGTCAAGGTCCGCGACTCGATTATATGGTTCCATGAATCCATCAGCGACATGATCCGTAGCTGCCTTGAGCAATGAGGGTAGCGGGGTAGTCAGGGACAGATCACAGTTTTTACGCCTGCCGACGTAAGCGACTTGATGACAAAGGAAACCAACCGAATGTTCAGAAAACTGTTTGAAGGACTTCTCTTCGGCACGGGCTTCGCCATTGCTTTTGTAGCCGTGGTAACCCTCTATCTTCAGGTTATGGTTCCAAATCCGATGATGGCCAACCAACAAGCCTCACACGTTGAGTTGTCTGGAGGACAACCGGCCGAGGTCATAACGAGCACCGCGGCGAGCAAACGTGAATTCCAACTACACAAAGGCGACATGGGATCCATGACGATTCCGCCGCGGGGTGGAGTCTTGTCTTTGGCAATA
>JACRMO010000271.1:0-7863 GCA_016214925.1 Gammaproteobacteria bacterium | reverse complement strand
TAACCGTCCGTCGACTTTTCAGGCATGGATTACCGAATCCGAGGCTTTTGTCATTCGCACCAAGGGCGACAAACCCGAGGTGGAGAAAGTGTCTTACCCTGAAGCCGACCCAGCGGAGTTTGCGAGCGGGCTCGTTCAAAACAATGTCGGCTTTCAGGAAGCCAATTCGACCCTTACCGTATCAGCCAGCGAAATCCAGAGGTTGAAGAACGGCCTGACTTCCTCTCGCGACTTAGGCTACAACGGGACTTTCAAGATCACGACCGACGGCGTCGTATTCTTCCTTCCCAATGAATACAAATGATAAAGTCGAGCTCACGACACAAACCGGGGACGGTCCGATTTACACCGTAAACAGCGGCCCGTCCGCCATGCTTCCGCCGTCCAGAGCCCTCTGCTACGATTCAACCCATGCCTTTCCGGAGGTGCTCTCATGTCCGTTTCCATAAAGTCTTTGGGTATTGAACATCTCGACATCGAGGAGCGTCTGTCGTTGGTCGAGGAGCTGTGGGACAGCATAGCGGCCGACAGCGCGGCCGTGCCGCTCACCCAGGCACAGCGCACGGAACTCGAAAACAGGATCGCGGATCACGAAGCGAACCCGGACGATGTCGTATCGTGGGGTGATGTCAAAGCGTCGATCACCGAACGCCTCAAGAAATGACGCTCTCCGTTGCCTTTCGGCGAGCCGCATTCCGCGAACTCGTCGAAGCGGCCGAGTGGTATGAGGAGCGACGTGCGGGCCTGGGCATAGAATTTGTTGCGGAAATCAACCGTGCCGTTGAACTCCTCGCGAACTATCCCGAACGCTTTCCGCTGATGCACAAGGATGTTCGTTGCGTTCGCGTCCGTCGTTTTCCTTATTCAGTGTTCTTCCGTATAGAGACTCAACGCATTGTGGTGCTGGCCGTGTTCCACGCGCGCCGTGATCCGCTCGTATGGCAGCAACGACGATAGCGGATGTAACGAGGCATAGGCCTCCTCGCCCTGTGACGCTACACTCCCACCCATGCCCCCTACTCCCGTCATCTCCATCTCCGCCCTCGGCAAGATCTACGCCTCCGGGCTCGTCGCGCTGCAGGATGTCGACCTTGATATCCGTCCGGGCGAGATCGTCGCGCTGCTCGGGCCGAATGGCGCGGGCAAGACGACGCTGATCAGTGCAGTCTGCGGGATCGTCACGCCGACGGCGGGCAGTGTGCGGGTCAACGGCCACGATATACGGCGCGACTACCGCGCGGCGCGTGCACAGATCGGGCTGGTGCCGCAGGAACTCTATACCGACTTGTTCGAGACGCCCTGGGATACGATCCGGTTCAGCCGCGGGCTGTTCGGGCTGCCGCCGAATCCGGCGCACCTCGAACGGGTGCTGCGCGATCTGTCGTTGTGGGACAAGCGCAAGGATATGATCATGACGCTGTCCGGCGGGATGAAGCGCCGCGTGCTGATCGCGAAGGCGCTGGCGCACGAACCGCAGGTGTTGTTTCTCGATGAGCCGACCGCCGGTGTGGACGTGGAGTTGCGGCGCGATATGTGGGCACAGGTCAGGCGTCTGCGCGACAGCGGGGTCACCATCATTCTGACCACGCACTACATCGACGAGGCGGAGGAAATGGCCGACCGCATCGGCGTGATCAACAAAGGCCGATTGATCCTGGTCGAGACCAAGACCGAGCTGATGAAGAAACTGGGCAAGAAACAACTCACGCTGCACTTGCTGGAACCGCTGGCGACGATCCCGGCGGACTTGAGCGCGTGGGCGCTGACACTGAACAACGACGGCGGCGATCTGGAATACGTGTTCGATGCGAGTTCTGAGCAGGCGACCGTTCCGGCACTCCTCAAACGCCTCGGCGAGCTTGGGATCGGCTTCAAGGATCTCACCACGCGCCAGAGTTCGCTCGAAGAGATCTTCGTCAGTCTCGTGAAGGAGCAAACGGACCAACCGTGGTCTACTCCCCCCGGATCGATCCGATCCTCGATCCAATCGCCGAGTGACCGCCGATGAGCACGCCGATCCAGGTCCCGACATTCAATTACCACGCGATCCTCGCCATCTTCCGCTTCGAGATGACCCGCTTCGGGCGCACGCTGTGGCAGAGCCTGGTGACACCGGTGATCACGACCGCGCTGTATTTCGTGGTGTTCGGCGCAGCGATCGGCGCGCGCGTGGGCGACATCGAGGGCGTGCAGTACGGTTCCTTCATCGTGCCGGGGCTGATCATGCTGTCGCTGTTCACCGAGAGCCTGAACAACGCCTCCTTCGGCATCCACATGCCGAAGTTCACCGGCACTATCTACGAAATTCTATCCGCGCCGGTGTCGGCGTTCGAGATCGTGCTCGCCTACGTCGGCGCGGCGGCGACCAAATCGGTGCTCCTCGGGCTGATCATCCTCGCGACCGCGAGCCTGTTCGTGCCCATCCATATCGCGCATCCGCTGTGGATGGCCGCGTTTCTGGTGCTGGTGGCAACCACCTTCAGTCTGTTCGGTTTCATCATCGGCATCTGGGCGAAAGGTTTCGAGGAACTCCAGTTCGTCCCGATGCTGGTCATCACGCCGCTGACCTTCCTCGGCGGCGTGTTCTACTCCATCGACATGTTGCCGGCGGGCTGGCGCACCGTCAGCCTGTTCAATCCGATCGTCTACATCATCAGCGGGTTCCGCTGGAGCTTCTACGGCACGGCCGATGTGAGCATCGGCATCAGTCTGGCGGCGACGCTGGGCTTCTTGCTGCTGTGCATCGCGCTCGTCTGGCTGATCTTCCGGACCGGGTATCGGCTGAAGAGCTGACCGGGTCGTGCCGGCACCTCGGACTCTGCGCGCGCATTGCGGCCAAGCTTCGATTTGCCTAAGCTGCACACCTCGATCCAGAACAGGAGACACCAGCATGTCGGAAACCACCACCGCCAGCGGATTGCGTTATGAAGATCTCACTCTAGGCAATGGCGCCGAGGCCCGCGGCCGCGGCCAGACGGTGATCGTGCATTACACCGGTTGGCTGGAAGACGGCAGCAAGTTCGACTCCAGCGTCGACCGCAACGATCCGTTCAGCTTTCCGTTGGATTGCAGTTATGTCATCAAGGGCTGGGACGAAGGCGTCAAGGGCATGAAGGTCGGCGGCAAGCGCAAACTCATCATCCCGCCGGAACTCGGCTACGGCGCGCGCGGCGCGGGCGGTGTGATCCCGCCGAATGCCACACTGATCTTCGAGGTCGAGCTGCTGGAGCTTTCCGAGTAATGCGGCTCGAAGCCGTCGAGCATCACATCCAGGCCACGGTGCGCCGCGCGCTCGCCGAAGATATCGGCAGCGGCGATGTCACCGCCGCGCTGATCCCCGATGACGCGCGCGCCAACGCACGCGTTATCTGCCGCGAACCGGCCGTGCTGTGCGGCTGCGCCTGGTTCGATGCCGTATTCGCGGAACTCGACGAACGCATTCACGTAAAGTGGAATCTGCATGACGGCGATCGCATACAGCCGGATCAAGTGCTGTGCATGCTGAACGGCCCGGCACGCGCCCTGCTCACCGGCGAACGCGCCGCGCTGAATCTGTTGCAAACACTGTCCGGCACCGCCACCCGCGCCGCGCAATACGCCGAAGCCGTCGCGGGCCTGCCGGTACGCGTGCTGGATACGCGCAAGACCTTGCCCGGCCTGCGCCATGAACAGAAATATGCCGTGCGCACCGGAGGCTGCCATAACCACCGCATCGGCCTCTACGACGGCATCCTCATCAAGGAGAATCACATCGCCGCGGCCGGCTCCATCGCCGCCGCCGTCGCCACCGCGCGCGCGCTCAACACGCATCTGCCGGTGGAAGTCGAAGTGGAAAATATCGCCGAACTGCGCGAAGGCCTGGACGCCGGCGCCGACATTCTACTGCTCGACAACTTCACCCTCGATCTCATGCGCGAAGCCGTCGCGCTGAACGCCGGTCGCGCCAAACTCGAAGCCTCTGGCGGCGTGACCTTGGAGAACATCCGCAGTATCGCCGAGACCGGCGTTGACTATGTTTCGACAGGTGCACTCACCAAGGATGTAAAAGCGATCGATCTGTCGATGCGTTTCGTGTAACGACAAACCGCGCGTCGCGCACCCGTTGATCCAGATCAATATCAGGATTCCCTTATTCGCTTACCCGTCTACGCTTTGCCGCACGGATGTTATTGACAGGTATTAACGCTCTCATCAGACTACGATTTCATCGAGCAAATCCCGGTCCCCGATGCTTGATGGCTCCCGCATGGTTTCGTGTTCATTGAACCGCGCACTGTCCGACATGTTGCGCGAGGAGGTTCTATGTTCGCCACCGCACGCCCTTTACTGTTTACGCTATTCCTGGTTCTGGGTGGCTTCTGGGTCAATGCCGCCGCCGAATCGCCCGCCCCGCTCACCTTCGGCATCCATCCCTATCTGCCGGCGCAGGAACTGAACACCCGTTTCCAGCCGCTGGCCGACTATATCGGCAAGACACTGGGGCGCACCGTGAACATCCGCGTCGGCCGTGATTACGAAGAGCACATCAATGCTACCGGCGCCAATGAAGTGGACATCGCCTTTATGGGGCCGGCGCAGTACGTCAAGCTGGTGGACGCGTATGGTCCACGACCACTGCTCGCCCGTCTGGAAGTCAATGGCAAGCCTGAGCTGTTCGGTGCCATCGTTGTGCGCAATGACAGCCGCATACACACACTTGCAGGCCTCAAAGGTCATCGCTTCGCGTTCGGCGATCCGGACTCGACCATGAGCCATATCGTGCCCCAAGCCATGATGGCGGAAGCGGGTGTGCCCCTGGCCGCGCTCAGCGAGTATAAATTCCTGGGGGCGCATAAGAATGTTGCCCTCAGTGTGTTGTCGGGCGATTACGATGCCGGCGCCGTGAAGATGGAAATCCTCGACGAGTATGCCGCGCGTGGCCTGCGCCTGCTGGTCAAGACACCCGCGGTCTCCGAGCACCTGCTGGTGGTCCGTCCCGATATGCCAGCCGGCCAGGTCGAGAAATTGCGCCAAGCATTGCTGAACCTGAAGAACCTGCCGAATGGTGCGCAGGTTATGCAATCCATCAATAAGGGCATGACCGCTTTCGTCCCGGTTACCGATGCGGACTACGACAACCTGCGCACCCTCATGCGTTCGGTCGAATCCGGAAAATAGCGCCCAGGAGAACCCCCACGCGTGTCGTCCCGCTCGCTGCTCAAATACTGGTTGGTCCCGCTGACAGGCCTCGTGCTGTTGCTGATCGCAGGAGGCTTCATTGTTCAGCAGCAATTCACCACCGATCTCAAGGTAGCCCGCAGCCATGCCGAACGTGAGCTGGAGTTACTTGCATCACTGATATTGATCAATCTTCAGGAAGGCAATTACCAGTATATTGAGGATACGGTAACGGGATTGGGCAAGTCCGAATCGCGCATCGTGCAAATGCGGGTCAGCTCCGGCAGTGGGTTTGAATTCGCAAAGTATCAACGCGCCACGCCCACGGCACACAGCCTGATGTTCGAGCGGAAGATCTCATATTCGTACCGTGGCACGGCGAACCTGACGCTGGTGCACGACCTCACCGAGATTTATAACCACCGCATCGCCATGCTGGGGCAATTCCTTGGTGGAATCACCCTGGTGACGGCCCTGCTCGGATTTCTGGTGAATGCCGTCATGCTGCGCCACCGCGAGTCCGAACGCTTGCGCATACACACCGCCGAGCTGGACCATGCGAATCAGGTGCTTCACGAAGAAAATATCCAGCGCCGCCAAGCGGAGGAGGCATTAGCCGAGGCCAAGGAACGCGCCGAAGTCACCCTGCACTCGATCGGCGACGCCGTAATTACCACCGATGCGCAGGGCGCGGTCGAATATCTCAACCCCGTCGCCGAGCGGATGACTGGCTGGTCAACCGCCGAGGCACAGGGGCACACGCTGGAGGAGGTCTTCCCGATATTCAATGAAATCACCCGAGCGCCTGTCCAGAATCCGGTGGTCCGCGTGTTGCGCGAGGGTTGCATTGTCGGCCTCGCCAATCACACGATTCTGATCGCGCGCGACGATCGCGAATTCGCAATTGAGGATTCCGCCGCGCCGATCCGCAGTCGCGCGGGCGCTATCATCGGCGTCGTGCTGGTCTTCCACGATGTCAGCAAAGCCCGCGAGCTGGCCAATGAACTCAGTTGGCAAGCGACTCATGATGCGTTGACCGGCCTGGTGAACCGCCGCGAGTTCGAGAACCGCCTGGCGCAGATGCTGACCAGCGCGCACCACGACGATTGCCGTCACGCACTGCTCTATCTCGACCTCGATCAATTCAAAGTGGTCAACGACACCTGCGGGCATGTCGCGGGCGACGAATTGCTGCGGCAGTTGAGCCGGCTCAAACAAGGTCATTTGCGTGCTGGCGACACCTTGGCCCGGCTGGGCGGCGACGAGTTCGGCATCCTGCTGGAAAACTGCCCGCTGGACCGCGCCATGCTCATCGCCGAGGCGCTACGCGAGGCGACCGGCGATTACCGCTTCGCCTGGCAGGATTATTCCTGCGAGATCGGCGTCAGCATCGGCGTGGTGCCGATCCATGCGGAATCCCCCGAGCCGCACGAAGTGCTTGCGGCCGCCGACATGGCCTGCTACGCGGCCAAGGAATCCGGTCGCAATCGTATCCATCTCTACGTCGAATCCGATTCTGAAATCACTCAGCGGCATAGCGAGATGTTGTGGGTCTCGCGCCTGAATGCCGCGCTCAAGGAGAATCGCTTCGTCCTGTACCGTCAAGCCATCGCGCCAACGGCTGGACAGAACGGCAGCATGCACTTCGAAGTTTTGTTGCGCCTGCGCGATGAGCAAGGCGCCTTGATACTGCCAGGTGAATTCCTGCCCGCTGCCGAGCGCTTCAATCTGATGTCGGCGATCGACCGTTGGGTCGTCGGCCAGGTGCTGGAGCGCGAAGCCCGCCGGCCCTGCTGTGATATAGATACGGAATGCATGATCGCCATCAACCTCTCCGGCGCGTCGCTCGGCGATGAACGCTTCCTGGCCTTCCTGCGCGAGGCGCTCGCCAACCCGGCGATCACACCGAGACGGCTGTGTTTCGAAGTTACCGAGACCGCCGCCATCAACAATCTGTCCCGCGCCGCCGAGTTCATGCGTGAATTGAAGACCTTTGGCTGTCAATTCGCGCTGGACGATTTCGGCGCGGGCCTGTCTTCGTTCGGCTATCTCAAAAACCTGCCGGTGGATTTTCTCAAGATCGATGGCGCGCTGGTAAAAGGCGTGGTGGAAAATCGCACCGATCTCGCCATGGTGAGCGCCATCAACGAGATCGGTCATACCATGGGTATCCGCACCATCGCCGAGTTCGTCGAGAACAACGAGATCCGCGCGCGGATGGCAGAGATCGGCGTGGATTTCGTGCAGGGCTATGGCGTGGAAATGCCACGGCCTTTCGATGATTAGCCGCCTGCCGCCCCCCCTGACAGACCATCATTGCGCGGCGCGCGGCGTCGAAGCAATCTCGTAGCACTGATTCGCACGAACGACACGCTTGTTTCGCTGCGCCCGTAACGACCCTTTTTACAAAATCTTTATCCCCCCACCGCGTATGTTTACGCCCCTGCGACACGGAACGCCTTAGCCTATGCTCAAGCTTGGGCCCAAAGGTGAAGAGAGGTGAATTATGGATGTTCTCTGGATCGCGCTGCTCGGCGTATTTTTCCTGCTGACCGCCGCACTGGCTGTCGGCTGTGACCGGCTCATGCCGCGGAGGTGATATGCAAGCCTTATATGTAATCGGCGGCATCGTCGCAGTCCTGCTGCTGGTCTACCTGGTCTACGCGCTGCTCAAAGCGGAGGACTTCTGAATGACCACCCAATCCT
>JACRMO010000125.1 GCA_016214925.1 Gammaproteobacteria bacterium | reverse complement strand
CTCTACGAAAAAAAGGGCTACCCGAAGGAGTGGATCGACAAACGCTTGCGGGGTATCGCGGTACGACAAGACCTTACCGATGAGTGGAAAGAGCGCGGCGCGGCGACCAGTCTGGAATTCGCCATCCTGACCAACGAAATTATGCAGGGCGCCTTTGACCTGAAGGTGGACGAATACAAGCAGGTGAAGGCCCTGGCGCGGGAGAACCTGCGCGACCACATGACCGACATTGAACTGATCCTCACCATGCTGGCCGAGGCAACGACCACGAAGCTGCACCGGGATCGGGATTCACAGGGCATGGCACCGTTAAAAAAAGATGCCAAGGATGGCGGCGCGGTGGCGGGCAGGACGCGCAAGGATATCGAACAGCAGACGGGCAAACCGGTAATCTCGACGAAGAACTTCAAACAGTTGGCAAGCGCGAGACCGAAGAAAGCGAAGAAAGATGATGACTGAAATCAGTGGCCCGGGCTGCGCACGTCCCATCCGATGCGGCCCAGTCCAGATCATCCGTTACAGCAATAGAATTGAGATTCTCAATCCCGGTTACCCGCTCAAAGATATAAGATGTCGCCACAGACCGTAATCCCGACCAAGACAGGTTGTCGCTGGACGGTGGTAACCAAGCAGGCCAAGGTAGTAAGCGGGGCATGCAAGGTGGTAACCATCACCCAATGTCAGGGAGACGACATTTATGAACAAGGAGAGACATCATGGGTAAGAAAATTCAGAGACCTGGAGTCTTGATGAACCGCATCGTTGTTTTTCAGGAAAAGGCTATCCGCCGCACTTGGCATAATTCTGAATGGTGGTTTGCCATCGTGGATGTGGTCGCGGTGCTGA
Organism: Gammaproteobacteria bacterium; assembly: GCA_016214925.1. Taxonomy (GTDB): domain Bacteria; phylum Pseudomonadota; class Gammaproteobacteria; order Thiohalobacterales; family Thiohalobacteraceae; genus JAHJQQ01. Next base: position 3,153 of record JACRMO010000125.1, on the reverse strand, counting down.
CCGACTCGATACAGCCAGAGGGGTACGTCAAGGATTTACGTCGTAGGGACAGTGAGTTTCCAAAGGGTGGGGGCAAATTGCCACCCCCCTTCGGATCGAGACCGAGGGCGGCGTGCAACGGGTCAATTGCGCCAACACCGAAGGCCTGTTGCGCATCATCCAATCCATCCCCTCGCCCAAGGCGGAACCCTTCAAGCGCTGGCTGGCCCAGGTGGGTTACGAGCGCATCAAGGAAATCGAAAACCCGGAACTGGCTAGCGCCCGTGCGCGTGAACTGTATCAGGCAAAAGGCTATCCACAGGCATGGATCGAAAAACGGCTACGATCCATCGCGGTACGCGGCGAGTTGTGAATCCCTGGCAGCACATTAGCGAACACATCGAGCATGAGACCGGCGTGCAGATACGCGGTGGGCGCGATGCCATCGGCGGCGGGTGTATCAATCAGGCCGTGCGTATCGCGGGTGAAGGCCGTGATTTCTTCGTCAAGTTCAACGTTGTTTCCAAGTCCGACATGTTTGTCGCCGAGGCGGAAGGTCTGCGTGAACTTGCCGCGACCAGGACGATTCGCGTACCGGAGCCGGTGTGTTGGGGCGTGGCTGGCGACACAGCCTATCTGGTGTTGGATCATTTGGAGTTCGGGCATGGCGACAAGGGCGCGGTGCTTGGAGAACAATTGGCGGCGCTGCATCGCGTGACGCGCGCGGACTTCGGCTGGCACCGCGACAACACCATCGGTTCGACGCCGCAGATCAATACGCCGTGTGTTGACTGGATAACTTTCTGGCGCGAACGACGCTTTGGTTTCCAATTGGAACTGGCGCAGCGCAACGGCTTGGGCGGAGATGTGCTACGTTTGGGCGGGCAGTTAATGGATCGATTGGATGGGTTGTTCGACGGTTATCACCCACGACCGTCCTTGCTGCACGGCGATCTCTGGTCGGGCAACCACGGTTATCTTGCCGATGGCATGCCGGTGATTTTCGATCCGGCGGTGTACTTTGGCGACCGCGAGGCCGATGTGGCGATGACGGAATTATTCGGCGGGTTCGGCGCGGATTTCTATGCCGGCTATCGTGCGGCTTGGCCGTTGGATGTTGGTTATGCCACGCGCAAGACGCTGTACAACCTCTACCACATTCTCAATCACGCCAATCTGTTCGGTGGCGGTTATGAGCAACAGGCACTGCGCATGATCCAGCAACTGCTGGGTGAACTACGCTAACGCCCTTCAATGCGCGGGTAGATTGTCCCGGCCTACCCAGCGTTGGGCCGGCTGATAACCGAAGCAACGCTCGAAAACGCCCTCGGTAATCCACAGCGCACCCAAACCGGCGAACACGGCGAGCAACCACAGGGAAGATACGACGTAGGCCAGGCCAGTAACGGCGCCGGCAATCAGGACCGCCAGGAAGAACAACAGAACGTTCATGGGCAACCTCCCGCCAGTTTGGCATGTGTGCCGCCTCAGGAGATATAGCGGTTGCCAAGTCGATGGCTTGAGTCGGGCGCAAATCTGGCACGCACGTCAGCCTATCTGGGTACAGACAAATATCAAGAAAGGGAATGTCTGCTGAAAATCAGCCGGCGTGATAGGGGCGGCTGAGTTCATGCACCGCGGCGATCATGGCGGCGGCGTGTTCGGGGTTGATCTGCGGATGGATGCCGTGGCCGAGGTTGAAGACATGACCGTTGCCGTGACCGTAACTGGCCAGCACCCGGGCGACTTGCGTACGGATATGCGCGGGTTGCGCGTAGAGCACCGCCGGATCGAGATTGCCTTGCAGCGCGACACGTTCGCCGACGCGGGCGCGCGCCGCGCCGATGTCGGTGGTCCAATCGAGGCCGAGGGCATCGGCGCCGCTGTCGGCCATCACTTCCAGCCACTGACCGCCGCCTTTGGTGAACAGGATCACCGGCACGCGCCTACCGTCGTGTTCGCGCGTGAGTTGGCCGATGATGCGCGTCATATAGGCCAGCGAGAATTCGCGGTACTCGCGTGGACCCAATGCGCCGCCCCAGGTATCGAACAGCATGACGGTTTGGACGCCGGCGGCGATCTGCGCGTTGAGATAGGCGCTGACCGCATCGGCGGTTGTACTTAGCAACTGATGCAGTAACTCCGGACGGTCGTAAAGCATCGCCTTGATGGTCGCGAAATCCTTGCTCGATCCGCCCTCGACCATATACGTGGCCAGCGTCCACGGACTGCCGGAGAAACCGATCAGCGGCACGCGGCCGTTGAGCTCGCGGCGGATCAGGCGTACCGCATCCATCACATAGCGCAGTTCGCCTTCCGGGTCGGGTACGCCGAGCGCGCGCACATCGGCTTCAGTGCGTACCGGTTTGCGGAAACGCGGGCCTTCGCCATCCTCGAAATACGAACCGAGGCCCATCGCATCCGGCACGGTGAGGATGTCCGAGAACAAAATGGCGGCATCGAGCGGAAAGCGGTTGATGGGTTGCAGCGTGACTTCGCAGGCGAGTTCCGGTGACTGGCACAGCTTCATGAAATCGCCGGCCTTCTCGCGCGTGGCGCGGTACTCGGGCAGATAACGTCCGGCCTGGCGCATCATCCATACGGGCGTGACATCGACGGGTTGGCGCAATAGGGCGCGCAGGAAGCGGTCGTTTTTCAGTTCAGACATGTTTTGAACCGCCAATACGTCAAGCTGTCAGTTGCAGTCTGTTCAAACCGCCATTCCCGCGAAAGCGGGAATCCAGGGGTTTATAAACCTAGATTCCGGCATGCGCCGGAATGACGAATTGCCCGGACTTTCATTTAGGGTTACCGCGGCAGATCGGAACTGCCCATAAGATATTCGTCGACCGCGCGCGCGCATTGACGACCTTCGCGGATCGCCCAGACGATCAGTGACTGGCCACGGCGCATGTCGCCGGCGGCGAAGACTTTGTCGAGCGAAGTCTTATAGGCGTTCACGCCCTCGGTGCTGCCTTGTACATTGCCGCGTCCATCGAGCGCCACGCCGAGTTCTTTCAGCATGCCGGCATGCACGGGATGCACGAAGCCCATCGCCAGCAGAATCAGATCGGCCTTGAGGTCGAATTCGGAGCCGGGCACCTCGGCCATCTTCCAGGCGCCGTTAGCGTCCTTGGTCCATTCGACCTTGGCGCACTTGATGGACTTGGCTTG
>JACRMO010000270.1 GCA_016214925.1 Gammaproteobacteria bacterium | reverse complement strand
TTGACCATCCCAGATCAGATCGCGGTCCGTGCGATCATTTTTTATTCCCTCCGTCCCCTTATCCGTCCCCGTCCCCTTATCCCAATCTGTCCCGGTTTTCCACAAATTTCAAAAGAGGCTTTTTACCTGACGACCTCCACTCCACGCTCTTCTAATTCCGCCTTAAGATCGCGCTCAAAATTAATAAACGGCTTCGTTGGCCCAACAAAATAGGTAATTTGAATAATGTCGTGGCCGTCATCCTGATTAAGCAACCGAACGACAGGAGCCCCATAACCCTGAACGGTGCCCATTGGCGCCTGGAATTCTTCGCACGAATCACTTCTAAACTGGCGACACGTATTTATTTTGCATCTATTATCAGCGCACCTCTGGAGGCCATATTGTAAAGCCACACCATTAACAGCATCAAAGACAGCGGCCCGCATGTCTCGTCGCACAGTAACCATTTCCATATCAGTGCCACTCGTAGAAATCACGGAGTACTCCACAGTCCTCCACGAGTCGCAAGACGAAAATAGTGCCGAGTAAATCACGACCATGACAATCTGCACGCTACGAGATTGTTTCATCACTGCCACCCTCAGTTAGTATGCGCCTTGCTAACTTAGTACACTTCATCCCAAGGCACTGATGTCGAGGGGCGATTCTCAAGCGGATTACTAGCGTGCGTATAATACCCAAGACCGCGATAGCTCCCATTAAAAACATCGACGATCATCGCGCCTGAATTCACCGTCAATGAATACCCCGCAGACAAGATGTGTGCAGGAATGTAAGCGACCCCAAGAGCAGTAGCCTGAGGTACATGAGCCATTTCATGCTGACGTAATTGCTCGTTAATAAAGGGATCAAACTGCCCGGAATTACCTGCGCTTACTACGTTTCCAAATGTTATCGCACCATTATCATTCCAGGCCGTGCCGCGATAATAAAAAACACCGTCCCTGAACAGGGGTTGCCTACCTGTCGAAACAAACCCCACCAAATGCCCCACCGCATTATTCACCTGCCCATAAGCAACTCCAGGCAAGATACCATCTCGATTGTCGGCAGCAATCGCTCCGCGAATACCATCCCGCACAATCCCAATACCGATATTTGCCAATGCGTAGTTGTTATAGGCAGATGTCATACCCAAGTCCTGTGGAATCGCGCCCGCTGCAAACCCGCGCACAAAGCCATCAACATTGCCCGTCTGCAGATACCCATTTATACCGCTACCCATCATGGCGCCAACCGATCCGCCTACACCATAGAGGCCCCCTGTAACCGCCGCATAAGCCCCCGCTTCAATATCCCCGCCACTCGCAACAAATCCTGCTGTAAACCCGCTGAACGCATATCCCGCCGTGGTCGACCATCCGAATGTAGTGCCAGCATACAGACCCGCCCAGGGCGCGGTAACCACAGCCAACACAGGCAAGCCGTATTTCCGGAAGTCTTCCCCATTCACCCCAATCGCATTACCGATCGGCTTCCAGACATGGTCGTCTAACCGATTGGTCAATCCTGGCAGGAATCTATGCCCACTCGGATCGGTATACGCCAACGGGTTGTTAATCGTATAGCTGTACCGATTCAAACTCTGCCCATTCCCCGGCGCCTGCACCGTGGGATCGGCACTGATAAACCGCCCCAAGTCCGGGTCGTATACGCGCCCGTTCATGTGAATCAGCCCGACCGGGTCGACCTGCTCGTGCCCGGTATAGCCGCGCGTGCTGTACGGGCTGGTGATCGGCGTACCCGATGCAGCCCAGGTCGTCGCGACACGCCGCGTACCGAAGGCGTCGAACGACTGCCGTTCCAGCACCTGACCGGTGCTGCTGGTGATGACATCCGTCGAGCCCAGGTGATCCTGATGCAGATACTTCGTGGTCGGCGAAGCACCGCCATTGAGAGTCTCGCGGATCGCCACCACCCGGCCGCCGGCGTGGATGTAGTTCTTATAGGTGTTCTGCGTGCCCACGGTCGATTGCTCGTAGAGCTTGCCGACGATCGGGGCAGAACATAGATTCCGCTAATATTAGTCACAGTTGTGTTCTAACCCCGATTTGTGCCGATTTGCGTGCATGATTTGCATTTGTTGCAAAACTAGACTCCGGACCTGCATGCGTCAAGACCGGGACGTGCATGCTCACCCCAAACACGGCAACTGCACCACCTGCGGCACCCCAAACTGTTCCGGATAACGCACCTGCACGAGATAGAGTCCGGCGGCGGATGCGGTGATGCCGCCGACGGTACGGTTGCGTGCTTCCAGCACGTTCCGCACCCACTCCACGTGTTGATCGCCGCGGCCGACGGCCAGCAGTGTGCCGGCGATGTTGCGCACCATGTGATGCAGAAAGGCGTTGGCGGCGATGTCGAGATAAATGAATTCGCCGTGACGGTGGATCTCCAGCGAAGTGACTTCACGCAGCGGATTTTTCGCCTGACAGCCTTGCGCGCGGAATGAACTGAAATCGTGGGTACCGATCAGGCAGCGCGAGGCCTCGGCCATGCGCGCGGCATCCAGTGGCGCATGCTCCCAACACACGCGATGGCGCAGCAGACTGGGACGCACGGTTCGATTAAGGATGATGTAGCGGTATTGACGTCCGACGGCGGAGAAGCGCGCGTGGAAATCCTCGGCGACCGGTTGCGCCCAGGTCACGCAGACTTCGGGCGGCAGGTTGCAGGTGGTGCCCAACATCCAGGCGCGCATATCGCGTCGGGCATCGGTATCGAAATGCACGACTTGCGCGGTCGCGTGCACGCCGGCATCGGTGCGCCCGGCGCAGACCACGGCGACGGGATGATCGGCCACCCGCGATAGCGCGCGCTCCAGCGCTTCCTGTATGCCGGACGCATGCAGCTGGCGCTGCCATCCGGAAAACGGGCTGCCGTCGTACTCGATCCCCATGGCGATGCGCATGCGCGGTCACACCCCTAACATTCGGAATGGGTCGGGATGGTAGCAGACCTGCGCGGCAACGGGATCATAACGTGGCCGTCCTCAGACGGTCGCGGCCGCAACCAACAACGCGGCAAGCACTCCCGGCAACGACCACTGCCACAGCGGCACGGGTTGCGAATCGGGCACGGCGATAGCGCCGGTCGACTGCTCGGCGCGGGCGAGTGTCGCCTCGAATACAACCGTCGCGGCACGTCCTAAGCGCTGCATGCGCGACGCGCCCTGTGGCTTATCCATGAGCGCCGTGCGCGCGAGTGTCTGTACCTGCGGTACGGCTTCGAGCGCGAGAACCAGACGTACGGCGAAGCGCGTGTCGTCAACGCCGAGACGGCGCAGCGGTCGTCCATACCACAACAGACCGGCAACCAACTCGCCACGTGGCGTGGTCGCGAGCAGCAGATACACGGCGGCGACGATGGCCAGCAGTGCGGCCACGCGCAGCAAGCCCTGCTGCACACCTTCAAGCGACGGCGAGAATTGTCCCAACACAGGCAACATCGCGGCGCCCGGCGTGAACCAACCGTAGAGAATCAGGATGGCGAGCAGCAGCCAGCGTACCCGCCGCAGCATGCGCAGCAACATCTGTGCGTCGAAGGCGCGATAGCCGTGCCATGCCCAGAGACCCGTGCCGATCAGAAGTGCAGCGCCGACCAGCAACACGATGGGATGGCCGCTCGCCAGACCGGCGGCCAGAATCAACAGCGTGAGTATGCGTACCGGTGTGAGCATGGTTAGCATGTTGTTTGGCACACCAATTCACGGTGCCCAGAAATGAAAAACCCCGGGCTGCCCAATATGTCATGGGGCAGCCCGGGGCATGATCGCATGGATCAGCCGGGTGATTAACCTATTTGGGACAACAGCGTTTGCGCCTCGGACTTCTGGGGTGCGCTGCCTTCATCAAGCACTTCCTGGAGGATGCTGCGCGCACCGTCGGGGTCGCCCATTTCAATGTAGGCACGCGCCAGATCGAGTTTGGTCGCCACCTCATCGGCCGTCGCCAGCACACCCTCGCCGGCATCCTCGAGATCGTCACCGGCGCTGAGATCGAAACTAAAATCATCGTCGATCGGCAGACTCGGCGCCGCGTCCTGCGTCTGCGGCGTGAACGAGACCAGTTCACCCAGATCGAAATCCAGACTGTTGTCATCACTCGCGGCAGCCGGCGTGGTGTAATCCAGCTCGGCCTCGCCTCCAGCACTGTCTTGGATACTGCCCAGGCCGAAATCCAAATTCTGATCGGTCGATGCGGTCGCCGCCGACGCGCCCGGACGGTAGAGTGGATTACCCGGGTTAAGCTCCAGACCCATCTCCGCGACCCGTTGCCACAGTGCGTCGTCCTGGCCGCCCAGACTGACCAGCAACGCTTCGGCCTCGGTATCGAAGGCATTGGTATTCTTGGCCGCGAACAACACTTCCAACAATTTGAAGCGCAGCTCGTTACGTTGCGGCGCACGGTTTAGCGCGGTGCGGACCAGTTCCTCGGCCTGCTGATAGCGTCCATAGGCCAGATAGACATCGGCTTCCGCGATCGGATCGGCTTCCGCATCGTTGTGGATGGCGCCCATATCGCTGACGGCGAAATCCGTGAACAGCGACGAATCGGAATGCGCCTCCTCCTTGGCCGTGGTTTCGGCCACTGCTTCGGCCGCAGCAGCGACAGTGGTCGTCGCAGCCGCGGGAGCGGCCGCCATCTTTGCACCACCGGGATGCCGCTCGGCCAGAATACTTTCCTGGAAATCGGTGTCTTCCATGCGCCGACGCCGCGCACTCATCCAAGCCAACAAGCCAACAATCACGGCACCACCGGCCACACCCCATTTCACCAGGGGATTGGCCAGCAAGGTGGCCAACAATCCGGTGTCTTCAGCCGGCGCTGCGGGTTTGGTCACGGGTTGCTGCGCAGCCGGTGCTGGCGCTGCGGCTTGCGGCACGGGGATCTCGGGCGTGGTCGTGTCGGCCTCGGGCGCCGCGCTTTCTGGTGCGGGCGGCGTTTCGGTCTGTGCCGGTGCAGTGTTCGCATCGACAGTCTGATCGGTTTCGGCTGGAACGGTCTCCGGGGCGGAAGCCGCTTCAGTCGGTTGCACCGTCGGCGTCGGCGCAACCGCGCCTGTCTCGGTGGTCGGCGCGGTACTCCCACTCAACTGCGCCATCTCGGTGTTCTTCAACTCAATCAGACGGTGCAGCTGGGTAATTTGATCTTCAAGCTGTTTGAGTCGGGTATTGAGATCCTGGTTCTCAAGACGTTGCGCCTCCACGGCCTCGACCGCCAGCGTCAGCTCTTTACGCATGTCACCCACATTCTGGTCGCCCGCTTGGGCGGCGCCCGGCGTCGTGGACGACTCCGTATCGGTCTTCGGTGCAACGAGTTTGAGCTGTGCATCCGCATCCGCATCCGCATCCGCATCCGCATCCGCATCCGCATCCGCATCCGCCGCGGGCGCGGGCGCCGGTGCAGTGGGTGTCGGAGCAGCGGCGGACATCTCAGCAGCGGCGACCGATGGCGCGGATTCCGTCGCCACTGCGCTACTACCGCCCTGCCATTGATTCTTCTGCGCCCGCACCTCGGCCAGCGCATCGGCGTGATTGATCGCCGTCATGTCCTCACGGCTGGGTACCCGCAGTATCTGTCCCGCCTTGAGGTTGTTGATGTTCTGATGGGTAAACGCCTGGGGATTCGCCCGCAGCAGACCGATCATGACCTGCTCCATGCTCACGGAGCTGTCCGGACGCACGGCGGTCGCGACACGCCACGTGGTGTCGCTGTTGCCGACATGGTACTCGCCATCCACCAGACCGCTGGCACCCGCACCGGAGTAGCTAGGCGCGGAATCGGCCGACGTCGGCCTTTCCATCACGGGTGCTTCGACCACCGGCGCAGGCGCCGGCATCATCACCGGCGGATCGACCAGCACGGTGTACTCGCGCAGTACCTGACCAGAGCCCCAAGTCGCCTCCAGCAGGAAATCCAGATAGGGCTCACGCACGGGATCGTGACTGGTGATCTTGATCACCGCCGAACCATCGGGGCGCTTCACCACGGCGAAACGCATCTTGGTATGGAAGAAGGCCCGTTCCACCCCCGCCTTGGCATAGGCCTCGCCGGAGGCCAGCGTCGCGCGCAGATCATTGAGATCGGCGGCGGTCGGCGACAGCAGCTCGATCTCGGCATTCAAGGGTTGGTTGAGCGCGGACTGGAGCTGGATCTCGCCGAGCCCCATGGCAAATGCCTGACTCGTGAATGCTCCCAGCATGGCCGTCACCAGGGCCGTTTTCCTAACCATAATGCGTCCTCTTATGGCTGCGCGGCGGACCCTACCGGGGCGCCGCGGCCTTGTGCCGAAGGTGATTGAGGTGTGTTTCGCAACTAATCGTTCTTTCTACGTATTCAGTCCAGGGCAACTATAGACTACAAATGCTCCCGCACCAAAAGTTCGGCGATCTGAATACTGTTCAGGGCCGCACCTTTGCGCACATTATCGGCGACCACCCACAGATCTAAACCACGCGGGTGGGAAATATCCTCGCGAATTCGCCCGACATAAACCGGGTCGTGGTTCGCACCTTCCGTAACCGCCGTCGGGTAACCGCCGTCCTTGCGTTCGTCCAAAACCACGACACCTGGGGCTTTCTTTAGCAATTCGCGTGCCTGCTCGGCGGTGATCTTGTCGCGGGTCTCGATGTGCACGGCCTCGGAGTGGCCGTAGAAGACCGGCACGCGCACCGCGGTCGGGTTCACCTGGATGGATTCGTCGCCCATGATCTTGCGGGTCTCCCAGACCATTTTCATCTCTTCCTTGGTGTAGCCGTTGTCCATGAACACATCGATCTGCGGCAGGACATTGAAGGCGATCTGGCGCGGGTAGACCTTGGCCGCGATGGGCTGGGCGTTGAGTATATTCGCGGTCTGCATCGCCAGTTCTTCGATCGCCTCTTTACCCGTGCCGGACACGGCTTGGTAGGTGCAGACGTTGATGCGGGTAATGCCCACGGCGTCGTGGATCGGCTTCAAGGCCACCAACATCTGGATGGTGGAACAATTTGGATTGGCGATGATGCCGCGGGTCTTGTACTGGGCCACAGCCTGCGGATTGACCTCCGGCACCACCAGCGGGATGTCGTCGTCGTAGCGGAACTGCGAGGTGTTGTCGATCACCACGCAACCGGCCGCCGCCGCCTTGGGCGCATATTCCGCCGACACCGAGGCGCCCGGCGAGAACAAGCCGATCTGCACCTTGGAGAAGTCGAACTCGGCCAAGTCCTGCACCACCAGCATGCGGTCGCCGAACTTCACACGGCTGCCCGCCGAACGGCTGCTGGCCACGGCATACACCTCGCCGACCGGGAATTTACGCTCCGCGAGGATCTCCAGCATGGTCTCGCCCACCGCGCCCGTCGCACCT
>JACRMO010000101.1 GCA_016214925.1 Gammaproteobacteria bacterium | reverse complement strand
ATCTACGACTACCTGCGCCTGCTGTTCGCCCGCGTCGGCACCCCGCAGTGTCCGGATCACGGTACGGTGCTGGAGGCACAAACGGTCAGTCAGATGGTCGATCAAGTGCTGGCGTTGCCAGAAGGCACCCGACTCATGTTGCTCGCGCCCATCGTCCAGGAGCGCAAGGGCGAACATGTGCATATCCTGGAGGAATTGCGTGCGCAGGGTTTCGTGCGCGCGCGCATCGACGGCAAATTGATCGAACTGGATCAGTTGCCCAATGCAGATATAAAACTGGACCTGAAACGCAAACACAGCATCGATGCGGTCGTCGACCGTTTCAAGGTACGCGCCGATCTCGCCATCCGTCTGGCAGAATCCTTCGAGACCGCGCTACGCTTGGCCGACGGCCTGGCACGTGTGGCCTTTATGGACGAACCGGAACGCGAAGAGCTGGTATTTTCCGCCAAGTATGCCTGCCCGACCTGCGGTTATTCGCTGAGCGAACTTGAACCGCGATTGTTCTCCTTCAACAACCCCGCCGGCGCTTGCCCAAGCTGCGACGGCCTCGGTGTCAAACAGTTCTTCGACACGGCGCGCGTCGTGGCGCATCCACACTTATCGTTGGCCGGCGGCGCCGTACGCGGCTGGGATCAGCGCAATGCCTATTATTTCCAGCTCATCAGTTCGCTCGCCGACCACTACGGCTTCGACGTCGACACGCCGTTCGAGGAGTTGCCGGAGAAAACCCGCAAGGTCATTCTGCACGGCTCAGGCCGCGAGACCATTGAGTTCCAGTACATCACCGAGCGCAGCGGCTTCAGCATCCGTCGGCACACCTTCGAGGGCATCCTGCCGAACATGGAACGCCGCTACCGCGAAACCGAGTCCAATGTCGTGCGCGAGGAGCTGGCGAAATATCTCAGTACGCAACCGTGCCCGGACTGCGCCGGCACGCGCCTCAACCGCAGCGCACGCCATGTCTTCGTGGCGGGCAACACGCTCCCACAACTTGCCGCGTTGCCGGTCGGGCATGCACAAGAATTCTTCGGCACACTGCAATTACCCGGACGACGCGGCGAGATTGCCGCCAAAATCCTCAAGGAGATCGGCGCGCGCCTGAATTTTCTGGTAAATGTCGGCTTGGATTATCTATCGCTGGAACGCAGCGCAGATACGCTCTCGGGTGGCGAGGCCCAGCGCATTCGCCTGGCCAGCCAGATCGGCGCCGGACTGGTCGGCGTCATGTACATCCTCGACGAACCATCCATCGGCCTGCATCAGCGCGACAATCAGCGCCTGCTCAACACCCTCACCTATCTGCGTGACCTTGGCAACACGGTCATCGTCGTCGAGCATGATGAAGATGCGATACGCAATGCGGATCACGTCGTCGATATGGGGCCGGGCGCGGGCGTACATGGCGGGCGCATTGTCGCGCAAGGCACGCCAGCGGAAATCATCACCAATGACGCATCGCTCACCGGACAGTATCTTTCCGGTAAACGCCGGATCGAAGTGCCGCGCACGCGCATACCGACCGATGCCAGACGGCAGATACACATACGCGGCGCGCGCGGCAATAACCTCAAGCATATCGACGTCGATATCCCTGTTGGCGTGATGACCTGCATCACCGGCGTATCCGGTTCCGGCAAGTCCACGCTCATAAACGACACTCTGCATTTGCATGCGGCGCGTGCGCTCAATGGCGCCAGCACCGACCCCGCGCCGTGCGATGCCATCGAAGGCCTGGAGTTGTTCGACAAGGTTGTGGATATCGACCAAAGTCCGATCGGCCGCACCCCGCGCTCCAATCCGGCGACCTATAACGGCCTGTTCACGCCGATCCGCGATCTATTCGCCGGCACTCAGGAGGCGCGCTCGCGCGGTTATCAAGTCGGCCGCTTCAGCTTCAACGTCAAAGGCGGGCGCTGCGAGGCCTGCCAGGGCGACGGCGTCATCAAGGTCGAGATGCATTTCCTGCCTGACATCTATGTGCCTTGCGATGTCTGTCATGGTCAGCGTTACAATCGAGAGACTTTGGAGATTCGTTACAAAGGCAAAAGCATCCACGAAGTCCTGGAGATGACCGTGGAAGATGCGTTGGCATTTTTCGCCGCTGTTCCCGTCATCGCCCGCAAACTGCAAACGCTCATGGATGTCGGCCTGTCCTACATCCGCCTGGGGCAGAATGCGACCACGCTTTCCGGCGGCGAGGCGCAACGCGTCAAACTCGCCCGTGAACTGTCCAAGCGCGACACCGGTAACACGCTGTACATTCTCGACGAGCCGACCACGGGCCTGCATTTCTACGATATCGAACAGTTATTGGTCGTGCTGCATCGACTGCGCGATCATGGCAACACCATCGTGGTCATCGAACACAATCTCGATGTCATCAAAACCGCAGACTGGGTTATCGATCTGGGACCGGAAGGTGGTGACAAAGGCGGACAGATTATTGCAACCGGCACACCGGAGCAGGTAGCGGCAACCGAAGCATCGCATACCGGGCATTTCCTGGCCCCGCTGCTGCGCCCGCGGCGTGCCAAACGCTGAGTTACAAGATCGTAGCCCGATTCCGCGCACGCGGTATAAAGGCATAGCCGACCTGGGCAAGATAGCCCAGCAAAGCGAGGACGGCGGGAAGTTGCGCCCCGTTGATATTCAGCGACGTCATACCCGCGCTCAGGTAGAAGGCCAACACTCGCACGCCGCTCATACGCATCAATTGCGCGCGCATGCGCATATGTCGCTCGGTTGTCTGCCCTGGCCAACGCCACAGAGGCAACAGATAACTGCTCGCGCCGGTCACCAAGGGCAACAAGAACAGAAACAGCAGCAACCATAACAACGTGTCGGCGGACACAAGGCCGACAGCGTGTGCAAACCCTGCCACCAGTACTAGCAACCAGCCGACGGCTGCCGCCACCAATGCCGCAGCAGCATGGTGCACACCCAAATCACGCACGCGACCAGGGTGCACCGCCTTCACTAAATTCATCGCCGGCCACAACCAGATCATCCCGCCCAGCCAGGACAAGGGTGGCCACGCCGCCGCGCCGAGCGCAATGCACAGCGTTGCGCTCACGGCATAAGGCAACGCGTTGCGTAAGTATTGTGACGTTGCCGGATCCGGCACTGCCAATACCGTCGGCAACAGCACACGCAGCGTACCGATGGCGGTCAATCCGAGAAAGCCCAGGAGATTGAGATGCAGATGCAAACGGCGCAGCAACGGCCCGTATTCCCACACTGCCGTGCGCATCGCCACGGCCACAAGCGCCGCCAGCAAGCACATCAACGCCGCCAGATACCAGTACAGCCCGGGATGTGCGCCACCCAACGCCTGGCCACGCCGGCGCCAGATCCAGCCCACTTCGATACACACGATGAACAACACCATTGCCGCAAGCCAGGCAACCATGGCCGGTTGCTGTGCCAGCGCAACGACAGTCAGCGCGCCCAACGCAACCGCGGCGACAGGCACTAACAGCACGCCGCCATGCGCCGGAGCGGTTCGGGTCAAGACCGGGATGAAATACAGCATCGCACCCAGAATCAGCGGCAAGACGCCGACGGCAAACACCATGTGCCGCCACACGACCGCGGCTGGATGCAGCCCGCTGATACCGAGGCCGAACGCGAGCAGCGCAAGGATGACCAAACCAACCAGGACGCGGCTGTTCATGAATGAAGACACTATAAGCGGCCGCGAAAATGTACACGGTCACCGACGTGCAGTCCAAGGATCTGGTCGGCACGGCCCTGATTCACGGCAATCTCTACCAAGCCATTGGCATTGCCATACCAAAATGCCGTGCCCGGTTGAACATCGGAGAACGTGCCCGTCTGGCGCAACAGATGGCCAGAGGTTTCCAGCAGACTGGCCTCATCCAGATGTTCGGCACGAATACCCGTCATGGCATTGCCGAAGTGATCGATATAAATCACCTGCGCAAGATCCCGCGGCCAGCCGTCCTGAATTCGCGTATCCGACTCTACTGCAACACCCGGCACGGCGTCTCCGCGCGCGATACACGCGGCCACCGGCGCAAACAAATCACGACCGTGAAAACTGCGGCTCAGAGAATCGGGGCGCCACGTGATGTCCCACCACGCGACGTCCGCGGTACGTTGCGCGATGACGTTGAACAGCCCGTTGTCCGGCCCGACGTACCAACGTCCGTCGGCGCGCAACACCACCGGCGCCCGCGCGCTGCCGACACCGGGATCGACCACACACAGAAACACCGTACCCGGCGGGAATTCACTTACGTAGGCCGCCAGCAGATACGCGGCCGGCTGAATAGCGAAGGACGGCAGATTTGCAAACAGCTCGAGTACCGGGATCGCCGGCGCCTCGCGCATCAGTACCGCTTTCATCTGCCCGAGGTAAGGCCCCTCATTCCCGAAATCCGTGGCGATGACGATCATGGCTACGGCGCTCCGCACGCTGGAAAAGCGCATTTAAGCACAAGTCATTCGGCTTCTGACTGGGTATTCCGGGCGTGGAATATTTGGCGCCCCCAAAACAAAAAGCCGGGCAATGCCCGGCTTTCGTATGCAGAGACTGGGCTGCTTACTCCGCAGCAGCGCCCTGCGGACGATCACCCAGCTCGACCAGCGCCATCGGGGCATTGTCGCCGGGACGGAAACCCATCTTCAGGATGCGCATGTAACCGCCGGGGCGTTCCTTATAACGCGGACCCAGTTCATTGAACAGCTTGGTCACCACATCGCGGTCACGCAGACGCGCGAAGGCGAGACGACGCTTATGCACGGTGTCGGTCTTTGCCAGGGTGATCAGCGGCTCGGCGACGCGGCGCAGTTCCTTGGCCTTCGGCACGGTGGTCTTGATGACTTCATGATTCAGCAGGGACGCGGCCATATTGCGCATCATGGCGGCGCGGTGACTGCTGTTGCGGCTCAGTTGCCGTCCGGTATTGCGGTGACGCATGGTAAAACCCTCTAAAAAATCTTAGGTCGGCGCTCGGGCCTCAGAGGCGGCAATACACACCAACCCCGAGCCTTAAGCACCAAATCCTTGAATTAGGCGCTGGCCTTTTCCCGACCCAGACCGGCCGGCGGCCAGTTCTCCAGGCGCATGCCCAGAGACAGTCCATGGGAGGCCAGGACGTCTTTGATTTCGGTAAGCGACTTCTTGCCCAGGTTCGGGGCCTTGAGCAGTTCCACCTCGGTACGCTGAATCAGGTCGCCGATGAAATAGATGCTCTCGGCCTTGAGGCAGTTCGCGGAACGCACCGTCAGCTCCAGATCGTCGACCGGCCGCAACAGGATCGGATCGATGTCGGCGGTACGCGACTCGACATGTTCGACTTCCTTACCTTGCAGATCCACGAACACCGACAGCTGTTCCTGCAGAATCGTCGCTGCACGACGCACCGCTTCTTCCGGATCGATGGTGCCGTTGGTCTCGATGTCGATGACCAGCTTGTCCAGGTCGGTACGTTGCTCGACGCGCGCCCGATCGACCGCGTAGGTCACCTTGCTCACCGGGCTGAACGAGGCGTCTAGTTGCAGGCTACCGATCGGACGATCGCTGCCTTCGGCGCCTTCACGCAGGCTGGCCGGCTGATAGCCGCGGCCCTTGGTAATCTTCAGGCTCATGTTCAGCTCGCCCGACTTGGTCAGGTTGGCGATCACATGATGCTTGTTCACGATCTCGACGTCGTGATCCAACGCGATGTCCGCGGCTGTCACAACACCGGGGCCCTTCTTCTTGAGCACCAGCGTCGCCTCATCGCGGCTGTGCATCTTGATCGCTAGACCCTTGAGGTTGAGCATGATGTCGATGACATCTTCCTGCACACCCTCGACGGTCGAGTACTCGTGCAACACGCTCTCGATCTCGACGTTAACGACCGCCGCACCCGGCATGGACGACAGCAGAATGCGCCGCAGGGCGTTGCCCAGCGTATGACCGAAGCCGCGTTCCAGCGGTTCGATCGTCACCTTGGCATGTCGATCATTGACGGTCTGGATGTCGACAATACGCGGCTTAAGGAACTCGTTGACCTTGCCCTGCATGGAAAGTCCTCTCTCCTAATGCTTACTTGGAGTACAACTCCACGACCAGCTGTTCGTTGATTTCCGGCGGCAGCTCGCTGCGTTCCGGACGCGATTTAAACACGCCTTCCAGCTTCTTGGCGTCGACATTGATCCAGTCGGAAATACCCCGTTGCTGTGCAACTTCCGCTGCACCCTGGATACGCAGCTGATTGCGTGCCTTCTCGGCCACGGCGATCACATCGTTCGGGCTCACCTGAGCCGACGGGATATTCAGTTTGGTGCCATTCACGGTCACGGCGTTGTGACGCACCAGCTGACGCGCTTCCGAGCGGGACGACGCGAAGCCCATGCGATAAACGACGTTGTCCAGGCGGCATTCCAGCAACTGCAACAGGTTCTCACCGGTGGAACCCTTGCGACGTGCCGCCTCGGCATAGTACTTACGGAACTGTTTCTCCAGCACACCATAGATGCGACGGAGCTTCTGCTTCTCGCGCAGCTGCACGGCATAATCAGACAGACGCGTGCGGCGCTGGCCATGCTGTCCGGGCGGGAACGGACGATTCTCCACCGGGCATTTGCTGGTGAAGCACTTTTCACCCTTGAGGAACAGCTTGCCAGCCTCACGACGGCACTGGCGGCACTTTGAACCGGTATACTTAGCCATTTCGACTCCAGCTAAACTCTTAAGCTTTATTCGCGGCGCGTTTTAGATGCGGCGCGCTTTATAACACAGGGCGCGCCTTAGACCCGGCGCGCTTTAAACACGAAGCGCCTTAGACGCGGCGCTTCTTAGGCGGACGGCAACCGTTGTGCGGTATGGGCGTCACGTCCTGAATGTTGGTTACCTTGAAGCCGACGTTGTGCAACGCACGAACGGCTGAATCACGGCCCGGGCCGGGACCTTTCACCATCACTTCCACGTTCTTCAGGCCGTATTCCTGAGCCGCCTTGCCGGCGCGTTCAGCAGCGACCTGCGCGGCGAACGGCGTGCTCTTGCGCGAACCGCGGAAGCCGGAGCCACCCGCTGTCGCCCAGGACAGGGCATTACCCTGACGGTCGGTAATGGTGATGATGGTGTTGTTGAAGGAAGCGTGCACATGGACGACACCATCGACCACGTTCTTCTTGACCTTCTTCTTAACTCGAGCAGCCGGTTTAGCCATAAATTCCTAGTCTCAACTCAGGTGCCGAATGGATCGGCGCAGTTCGTTAGCAATGATTACTTGCGGATCGGGCGCCGCGGTCCCTTACGGGTACGGGCGTTCGTACGGGTACGCTGGCCACGCAGCGGGAGGCCGCGACGATGACGCAAACCACGGTAGCAGCCCAGATCCATCAGACGCTTGATGCTCATCGACACGGTGCGGCGCAGGTCGCCTTCGACCGTGAATTTGCCCACCTCGGCGCGCAGCGCCTCAACCTCATTCTCCGCCAAATCTTTGATTTTGCGGGTTGGTTCGATTCCGGCGGCAGTGCATATCTGACTCGCACGGGTGCGCCCGATACCATAAATGGCCGTCAACGCGATCACGGTGTGCTTGTTCACCGGAATATTGATACCAGCAATACGGGCCATTCAGGCTCTCCTAACACAATCTCACAACAACCCGCGACCGGGAAACGCGCAAGCTTATCCCGCGGGCTAGGAAAAATCAACGCTCAGACTACCCACCAAACCCGTCCCGCCCCAGCCGGTATATTCAGCACAGGGCGCGCGGACAGGCATGCGGACATCAACCCTGCCGCTGCTTATGGCGGCCGTCGGTGCAGATCACCCGGACCACACCTTTGCGGCGGACGATTTTGCAATTCCGGCAAATCTTCTTGACGGACGCTCGAACTTTCATGGCTACACCCAACTTGTTAAGTTACATTCCAGATTACGGCTCACCGCATCCGGCAAAACACGCCGATAACTGCTCAGCGCAACAACCCCGGCCGCCCCTGGCTTTTCAGGTTGGCCTTTTTCATCAGTCCCTCGTATTGATGGGACATCAGATGGGCTTGCACCTGGGCCATGAAGTCCATGACCACCACGACAATGATCAGCAGCGAGGTACCGCCAAAGTAAAACGGTACGTTCCAGTACAGAATCAAAAACTCCGGCATCAGGCACACCGCCGTGATGTAAATCGCGCCGGCCAGTGTCAGACGGGTCATCACACCGTCGATATAACGAGACGTCTGCTCGCCCGGTCGGATACCCGGGATGAAGGCACCGGACTTCTTGAGATTTTCCGCCGTCTCACGCGAGTTGAATACCAGCGCCGTGTAGAAAAAGCAGAAAAACACAATCGATAACGCATACAACATCACATACAACGGCTGTCCCGGAGACAGGGTCGAGGCGAAATCCTTCAACCAGCCCAACCCTTCGGTCGAACCAAACCAACTCCCCAACGTTGCCGGGAACAGGATGATGCTCGAGGCGAAAATCGGCGGAATCACACCCGCCATATTCAACTTCAACGGCAGATGCGTGCTCTGTGCCGCATACACCTTGCGCCCCTGTTGACGGCGCGCGTAATTCACTGTGATACGCCGCTGACCCCGTTCGATGAACACCACCAGGGCCGTCACAGCCAGCGCCAACGCAAACAGGAACAGAATCGTCAGTACATTCATTTCACCGGTACGCGCCAGCTCCAGCGTACCGCCGATCGCTGCCGGCAAACCGGCGACGATACCCGCGAAAATAATCATCGAAATGCCGTTGCCGACACCGCGCTCGGTGATCTGTTCACCCAGCCACATCAGGAACATGGTCCCCGTCACCAGGGTCACCAAGGTGGTCAAGATGAACCCAGGACCCGCCATGATCACCAGCGGACTGCCACCCACCGACTGACTTTCCAAACCGACGGCAATGCCGATGGATTGCAGCGTCGCCAGGCCTACCGTGCCGTAGCGCGTATACTGCGTAATCTTGCGCCGACCGGACTCGCCTTCTTTCTTAAGCTGCTCCAGCGCCGGTATCGTCAACGTCAGCAGCTGAATAATGATCGATGCCGAGATGTACGGCATGATACCCAGCGCGAACAACGACAAACGCTTCAGCGAACCACCCGAGAACATGTTGAACATGTCCAGGATGGTGCCCTTCTGCTGCTCGGCCAGCACCGCCAGCACGTGCGGATCGATACCCGGCACAGGTATAAACGAACCAAGCCGAAATACAATCAACGCACCCAAGACGAACAACAGACGCTGGCGCAGCTCCTTGAGCTTACCGATATCGCCTACCGTTCCGGCAAGTGTGGAGGCCGGGCTGGACACTTAGTCTTCGACCTTACCGCCCGCAGCTTCGATCGCGGCGCGTGCACCCTTGGTCACGGCCACGCCCTTGAGGGTCACTGCCTTGGTGATCACACCCGACAGGATCACCTTGGCCTGCTGGATTTCCTGGGCGATAACCTTGGCGGTCTTCAGCGCCAGCAGATCGATCACTGCCGCATCAATCTTGGCCAGCTCGCTCAAACGGACCTCGGCGCGGGTGCGGCCAACGCGGGAGCTAAAGCCCACCTTCGGCAGACGACGCTGCAGCGGCATCTGGCCGCCTTCGAAACCGACCTTATGGAAGCCGCCGGCACGTGCCGTCTGACCTTTATGACCCAGACCGCAGGTCTTGCCCAGACCGGAACCGATACCGCGACCGACGCGCTTCGGCGATTGCTTGCTACCCGCCGCTGGCTTGATGGTATTCAGTCGCATTTATGCTTCCTCGACCTGCAACATGTACGAAATCTTGTTGATCATCCCGCGCACTTCCGGCGTGTCGATGACCTCGACCGTGTGGTGCATGCGACGCAGACCCAGACCGGCCACGGTGGCCTTATGGGATTGCAGGCGCTTGTTCAGGCTGCGCACCAGGGTAAGCTTGAGTTTTTTCTGACCGGCCATGACTTAATTACCCCAGAATCTCTTTCACGGACTTGCCGCGCTTGGTCGCGATCTGCTCCGGCGAATGCATCTGTTCCAACCCGGCAACCGTGGCCCGCACGACGTTGATCGGATTCGGCGAACCGATACATTTGGCCAGCACGTCTTTTACGCCCAGAACTTCAAACACCGCGCGCATCGCACCACCCGCGATAATGCCGGTACCATCCGATGCAGGCTGCATGTAGACCTTGGCCGCACCGTGTATCCCGGTCACTGCATACTGCAGCGTACCTTCGCGCAAATTGATCGAGCGCATATTACGCCGGGCGCTGTCCATGGCCTTCTGAATCGCCACCGGCACTTCGCGGGCCTTGCCCGTGCCAAAGCCGATACGACCACGACCGTCACCGACCACCGTCAGCGCCGCGAAACCGAGGCCATCCAGCAGCAAAGTCACCAGATCGCGCGGCTTGCGGATTCCGCCCACAATGACCAGCCCGACGCCGAACACCACCAAAATCGGCAGCATCCGGTTGGCCTGATAGAGATAGGTCCCT